>JAISQH010000067.1 GCA_031274385.1 Planctomycetaceae bacterium
TTCCTGAAGACGTGATTCAAGATATTTAACCCGATTAAGATGTTCGTTCAATGTCATAGAAAAATAGTAAGAAATTTAAACAGGAATGTCAAGAGCAACTTTTTAAAATAGACAGTTACGTTTTTAGAAACTCCCTATATACCATCTATTTTCTTCGCGGCATGGTGGTATCCAATGTTTCTGTTCCGGAAAACGGCGGTTTCTCAAAAGTTTGTCCGTCACCGGTAACACGCGGATCACCGGTTGATGTCAGAATATTCATGAGACGTTGGGCAAGCGTTTGACGCGTTTCGGCGTATTCGGGTTTTTCCGCAACATTAACAAGGTAGTCGGGATCGTGACGCAAATCATAAAGTTCTTCGCCGGGGCGTTTTCCGAACGCAAAATCCCAATAAGATTTCCATTGCGGATCATTTTCACGCAAAAGAATCCATGTCTTCGTCGGACTTGCGTCAAAATCAGGGAACGAATAACCTGTATCCGTACTTTTTCGTTTTATTTCTTCGGAAGAATCTCCTGTTGTTTGATGATACGGATCGCCCATCGGAAAACGTTGCGGTTCGAAGTTACGGATGTACAAAAAGTCTTTTGTTCGGATGGAGCGTTGCGGATACGGGGTGTTGCCGGCTCTGGCACTGTCGTAATGCCGCTCGCGACCTGTTACAACAAAATCACGCTCCGAATCAATTTGTCCGCTCTTTTCCGAAAGGAGTAACGGCAAAAGACTACGACCCGTCATGCAATCCGGCGGCGTCAAACCCGCAATCTCAAGAAATGTCGGGGCAATATCCATCATGTTAACAAAATCATCAACGGTTCGGTTGCCTTTGATCTTGTCGCCCCAACGAACCAGCAACGAAACTTCCGTACCAAGATTGTACAAATTACATTTTCCGCGCGGAAAACCGGGAATCCCATGATCGCCGCTCATCACAATCACGGTGTGATCGAGTTCGCCGATTTCTTCCAACTTTTTGAGAAAACGTTCCAAAACAGCGTCCAACGCCAACACTTCGCCAAGATAATCGCAAAAATCTTCACGCACTTCGGGAACATCCGGCAGGAATTTTGGTAACTTTCCTTTTAAGTTGTCGGGGTTCATGTCCCAAAGAGCCTTGCCGGAACCTTTTTCCCAAGTCCGGTGCGTGTTGGTCGGACCGAAATAATAACAGAACGGTTTTGCGGCTTCTTCGGGCGTTTTGTTACCGTCAGCCAAAAACAACTCGAAGTTTTTCAAACATTCGTTATAAAGTTCTTCCTTTGCGCTTTCCCGATCTTTTCCTTTGGCAACTAATTCTGTAACAACATGGGAGAATCGGTTGAAACGGTTTCCCGCTTTGGCAAACCGAGTCCGATTACCGCCGAAGGGAGCGTCGGGATTCAGACCGGGTCCCCACGCTTTGTACGTAAATCCAATACGGTATCCTGATTGTTCCAGCAAGAGCGGAAAGGTCGGAATGGTTTCGTCCCAGAGTGCCGGACGAAGAATCGCGGCACGACCGGTTCGGTAGAAATATTGTCCCGAAAAGAGAGAACTGCGGCACGGAGTACAGGACGGCGACGTAATGTGGGCATTGCGAAAACAAACTCCCTCACGACCAAGCCGGTCAATACTCGGCGTTTTAATCGTTTGATTAATCGTTTGATTAATTGTTTGGCTAATCGTTTGGCTCGGATCGTTTTGGGAATAAATATTCGCGTAACGACCCCAATCGTCAGCAAAGAAAAAGAAAATATTGGGACGTTTATTTTTTTCTGTTGCAGAAACCGTGCCGGTATTTTGACTGACAACGGAACCAAACGAAAAAAGAATTGCCCAAAATAGTACAAATACAGATCGGATCATGTTTTGATTCTCCTGATAAAAGTTACGGTTTGTGGTGAAATGGTGAAAAACAAATGAGACTGTTACGTTTTTTCGTTTCTTAACTCTGGAAGACTGCCCACATACCGGGCGATTCTTCAAGTTCGATTGTAATGGAGTATTGGCTTGATGGAAATTCGAACGCCGAATCGTTTTCCAATGAAGTACGAAAAGCGGCGGCAATGTATTCTGCCAACGATTCGGTGGTGGTATTTTTGATTGGCAAGGTCAACGTATCATCTTTCGGAAACGACCAACTCAGCGGCGGCATTGTTACTTTAATCTGATCGTCAACAGGTTTGATTTTAATGTACGGATGATCGCGCGGCAACAACACCTTGTGCGATAAGGTTTCGCAAATTCGTTTCAACGCATCGTAAGCCACCACGAAATCGACAACATAAGCCCGTCGATTCATGGGACCGGTGACTTCCGCTTTGAGCCGGAAATTATGACCGTGAAGTGCTTCAACTTTTTCGGGATCACCAAACGTGATAAAATGCGACGCCGAAAAATAAAGCGAATCGTTTTCAAATCGAATAGCGTGTTTCATGGGAAAATCAATCAAATTGGAACAATAACCCTGTATCAATATTTTACTTTTTGTCACGAACCACGAAAAGCACGAAAAATTCACGAATAATTTTGAAACAATAATTAATTGAAATGATTGAAGTCATTGGAAACAATCTAATAATAAAACAAAATATTCATTTCCTTTTTTCAGTTCCAAAAACTTTTCGTGTTCCCCTTCGTGCTTTTGTGGTGAAATAAACATGAACAGTTACGATAAAAATTCTATTGCGGCGTCACTTCACCGGCGGACAATTGAACAGACGAAATGAGACCGACAAAACCTGTTCCGTTTGTTTCTTTGTCGGAAGAAGAACCGATTCGCCATGCGAAATTGGGGTCTTTGGGTATGAGTGACGGTAACTTCTTTTCACCGACTTTTCGTTTACCGAGATACAACGCCATTGTCCGGTTTGCCGTGAATAAAGCCGTTACTTTATTCCAGCCTTCCACTTTATTTTTCGTCGCAATTTTATACGATTCGCCGTCAACAACAGCCGTGAATATCAGCCGCCCGTCTTCAAGTCCGAGCGTGTATCCCTGAGAAGGACCGCCAAGACCAATCAAGACGCCATCGGGTGATTCCGGTTTGAACACGATTTCTGTTGTCCAAGGAATTTTCGCCACATTTAATGCCGGCGATTTTTTTATATCAATAAAACTCTTGCCGTCAAAACGTCTTGCCGGTTGATTGTTTTCGCCTTGATCAAGAACGGTTCCATGCGAAATACCGTGATTTTCCTTGCCGGAAGAGTCGTTGATTTTTGTTCCGTTATCCGTCTTAAAATCGAAAATCAGACGAAATCCCGGATCGCTGATTTCAAGAACACGGTTTTCGTCAACAGGAAGTCCTGTGTCCCACCATTCGGGACGATCAACATAATCAGGAATTTTGTAATCAATTTCCTTTTTCAGTCTGTCGTATTCCTGTTTCAAATTTTTACGAAGATCAGCGTAGGCGGGGTCATTGTACAAATTTTTAAGTTCGTAAGGATCATTTTGAAGATCAAATAACTCCGACCAATCTTCCTGAATTCCATTTTTGAGCGAATATCGAATCAACTTGGCGTTGAGAGTTCGAACCGCTGTTACATCAACAACTTTTGAGTTACGTTGTTTTTCTGCGAAATATTCATAGAACCATCCTTTTCGCCAATTCGCCGGTTTTTTGCCTTCAATAAGCGGACGAAAACTACGACCTTGCATTTCTTTCGGAATCGCAACTCCGGCAAAATCAAGCAATGTCGGAGCAAGATCGATATTTAGAATCGGCTCATCAACCACAATTCCGTTACCTTTGGCAATCGCTTTCGGAAATCGTACAACAAACGGAATCCGCAGACTTTCTTCATACGCACTGCGTTTATCGCCAAGCCCGTGTTCGCCGAAGTAATAACCATTATCGCTGCAATAAATAACAACCGTGTTGTCCGCTTCATTGAGCCGGTCAAGTGTATCCAGTAACCGACCAAGATTATCGTCACACGATTTAACGCAACGGAATTTGTCAAGACTAACCGGAACAAGTCCGTTTTCCGGCAACGGTTGTTTTCCGAACGGAATTCCTTGTTTTTCGAGATAAATTGCTTGGACATTGAGATTCGGAACAACTCTTGCTTGTTCGCCTTCGTACAATTTTGCGTTACGTTCCGGCGGAGTGGCGGGTCCGTGCGGAGCCTTAAAACCAAGCACAACAGACCATGGCTTTCCGGTTCCTTTTTGTGTTTCGATAAATTTTATGGCATAATCTGTTGTTACATCATCGACCCAGCCTTTTGTCGGCGTTTCGATTCCCTGTACAAGAAGCGGGCAATCAATAAATCTCCCTTGACCGACAAAACTGGCGTGATAATCGAAACCGGGTCGTTCTTTTTGACTATCCATGTGCCATTTTCCAAAATAAGCGGTTGTGTATCCGTTCTTTTGAAGGAGCGAGGCGTGTGTTACGGAATCGACCGGCAGCGGTCGCGAATTGGAAGCAACACCGTTACAATGATTATACCGTCCGGTTAAAAACGCCGCACGGCTCGGTGCGCAAAGCGAAGACGTAACAAAAGCGTTGCGAAAACGCACGCCGTTTTCAGCCAACCGATCCATATTCGGCGTCTGAAACCAAGGATACCGCCCCTTCTCGCCCTGTTCACGCTGAACAACTCCGAATTGATCATAACTCTGATCGTCGGAATAAATGAACAGAAAGTTCGGACGACTCTCCGCCGATACAACTGTATTACAGACAACCGAAAGCGTCAATAATACAACGATTAAAATAAATAATTGTTTCATTTTTTAATTTTCAAGTTTAAGTGTTTGACTGAAGGATTTTTGTTGCGGAAAGCGTGGGAATTTGAAAAATCACTTTCTTGCCGTTATTGTAAATCCTTCAGTTTTGATGATATTTGAAATAGTTACGGTATCTCAACTGATTTTGCACATTAATCTTTATGGTAACTGCCTATTTTGTTTTTCAAAATTGCGCGCAAAGACGCAAAGAATTTCAAGGTTAGTTTTAACTTGCACTGTTTTTGAGCGTGTTTATTTTTAATTTTATTCAAGGGATATTCTCAAAAATTCAACTTGAACCACGAAAA
>JAISQH010000153.1 GCA_031274385.1 Planctomycetaceae bacterium
GATATTAACGTACAATGTTATTTTAGAACGAGGTTCGCGTGTTTCGGCGGAAGCGCAACAACGTATTCTCCATCGAAGCCAAACACGGCTTGCCGCTCCTTCTCAAAATACTGTTTCAAATTCTCCCGATTCGGTTCCGGTGTCGCCGGTTCCGGTGTCGCCGGTTCCGGTGTCGCCGGTTCCGGTGATGCCGGTTCCGGTAATGCCGGTTTTGAGTCCGCCGCTTTGGGCAATGATCTTTCCCGGTCAAGGTTCCCAATATCACGGAATGTTGAAATCGCTATCTGATTCTTCCCCGCTTTGCCGTGAAATCATCGCGTCGCTTGATGATTCCCTGCAAAGTCACGGCTTTCCAACCTTTGCCGAACTCGCGTGGAACAATTCCTCTGAACTTGGCAAAAACGTTTTTCATACGCAACTTTCGTTGTTGATCGGCAATACCGTTTTTGCCCGCATGTTGAAGAAGATGGGAGTTCGTGTTTCCCTCTACTTCGGACACAGTTACGGCGAATATCCGGCATTGCACGCCGCCGGAGCATGGGATTTCGTTACAGCGGCAATCGCGACACAGCATCGTTGTTCGGCAATTGAATCACTGCGCAGCAAACCGTCAGGAATGCTCTCCACCAACGCGGAAAAAAAATACCTGGAACAATTATTTTGCAAAATTCATTCCGGTCAATCTTTGGGTCAATCTTTTGGTCAATTATTCATTTCCAATCGGAATACGCCCAATCAGACGGTTGTTTCGGGAGAACTCGCCGCACTGAAAGAGTTGGATGCCGTTCTGCGTCACGAAAAATATGTTTCCATTATTCTTCCCGTTCCCGCCGGATTCCATTCGCCGCTTGTTCAGGAAGTTTGTGAACCGCTCCGAAAATCTCTTTCGGTCTTGCCGATTCGTTTTCCTGATCGCGCTTTTCTCAGCGGTGTTACCGAACGTTTTGAAGCGGAACCGGCAAGTATTCGTGAAGCGTTGGTCGAACAAATGATCCGCCCCGTCGATTTTGTGACGATGATAACCAAAGCGTATCAAAATGGAATCCGCCGGTTTGTTGAAGCCGGTCCCCGAATGATCCTGTCCAATATGGGACGGAAAATCTTACCAAACGAAGTCAAAAGCGGTGAAGTCGTTTTCCTGTCCTGCGATGTTCCCAAAGGAAACGGTGAACAGATTCTGCAACGGTTTGAAGAAATTGCGGCTCTTTACCGAAACGATTTGGCGTTGCCCGAAACGTCAAAAAAATCGAAACAAGAACAGCCCGCCGCTTTGATGGAAACGGCGGTTGAACCGAAAGAGACGGCTCGCGAATTATCGTCCGAACAACAACCGGTCGTGATTGCTTCCTGTCAACGTGAAGAGACAACCGACGATCTCTTTCGTCAATGTGACCGCAAAGGATTCCGTACTGATTTGGTGTTGCCGACGGATATTGTTTGCTGCGATTTGTCCGGCTCCTCATACGAAATCGGTCTCAATATGGGACGATTATTCAAGCAGCCGATTCGTCATATCCTTCGGTGTTACGCCGATATTGCGGGGCAATCTTATAAACAACTTCCCGATGTAAGTGCCGATCTGAATCAAATTGATCAGATGTTTTCAAGTGATTCCTTAGCGGAATTGAAAGGAATTGCCAAAGCGGCGGAGGTTCCGTTCCAGTCGTTGCTGCGGCATAATCTTTCCGTCTATCCCGATTCGACCGAATCGAATGTACGCGGTTACGTTTTACCAACAAACTCTCTCGGACTTGCGTGTACGTATTTTGCCGGTCATGCGCGAGACGGCGTTTTTCTGCAAGGAGCCAATATTGATGTTCCCATTTTTCGTGTTCTCTCCGGTTCTCATCTCGGCATTTTACAAATTCGCCGCCCCAACAATAAAATACCGCACTTAATGGTTACCGGAAGCGGTTTCATCGGCGGTATTTTCGGAATCAACGCCGCAGGTCTGGCAATTGCCGGAGCGTCCATTTCCGAATTGCCCCGCACCGCACAAATCAGTAACGGTTTGTTACCAACCTTGCTCATCGAACGTATCCTCGCTGAAGCCGGTTCCCTGACCGAAGCCTTAGAACTCATCCGATCCACTCCGCGAAGTGCTTCCTGGTCGCTCTGCCTCACGGAATTGCCGACACGCCAAATGATGCAAGTCGAATACAGCGGCGTTTATTGGACTGTTCGTAAAAATTTACGTTTGGCAATGGCGGCAAATCATCAACAATATTTGACCGATGTTCTTCCAACTCAACCGCCGAAAGCTCTTTCTCATTCCAAAGCCCGCTTAAATCGGTTACAAAAACTCCTGCTTCCGGCAGACGGACATTTTCAATCCGAATCCGATCAGGTTTTTTCTGTGCTGCGCGATAAACTGGATACCGTACGCGGCAATACTCCCCGACACCGAACCATTAACACGATTTGGCGTATCGATAATATCCTTAGTTTAATGGTTGATTCCGATCACGGTCTTTTGCACCTTGCCTCAACCGACATGATACATACCGACAGCGATGATCCGGCTCATCGTCATGCCACCGTTTCCTTGTACCATTTGTTACCGGAATTGAGCCGCGTTTTGTCAGGCAATTTATCAAAAACATCGAAAACGCTTCGGACTGCCCCTCAGAAAATTCCGGTAACAACAAAAGAATTTTTAAACAATTCGACCAATTCGACCAATTCGACCAATTCGCCTCTCGTTATTGATTGTGAAGAATACGCCCGGCTGAATACCTCATGTAACGGAAAAGAGCCGATTCCCGTGCCGATGAAGTTCAACCGTTTTGTTCCGCGATTGATCGAAACCGCCCTTCCTTCTCAATCGTTGCAAAAAATTACCGGAGCCGTCTTGATTGTTTCCGATAACGAAAACAAAACCGGTAGGAAATTACGAGAATGTCTTTCGAAACAAAATATCCGGTCTTTTCTTCTCCCGCCTGAACAAACGCCCGAAACAATCGGTGAAGAATTGAACCGAATGGAAAAGGAATGTCCGATAACACATCTCTTTTTCATCCCGTCTCAAATTTCCGAAACACCATTATGTTTCGATCCGAACCGGCTGAAAGAATACAATCAAACAACTGTGTTGCCGATTTTCGTTTTGAAAGAATGGCTGCGTTTGGTAACCGCACGCAACGGGAATTTCAACGAATGTGCTGTTCTCGCTTCGGTAAGTCTCGGCGGTGATTTCGGTTTGACCGGTCAATCCGGTTCCGCTTTTTCCGGGTCGTTGGCAGGATTGCTCAAAGGTTTTCGAATGGAACTTGCCGCCGCCAATAAATCGTTACGGATCAAAATTATTGACACGGAATCTCATCAGGAACCGGAACAATCTGCGAAAAGATTATTCTTCGAATCGGAACATTGGGACACCGAAACGGAAATCACGTATAAAAATGATCGGCGGTTGACAATCCGTTCGATCTTGTCGCCGTTACCGGAAGCCCCAGTATTGTCCTTGCCGAAAGAACCGGAAACATGGATTATTACCGGCGGTGCAAGAGGAATTACGGCGGCAATCGCTCACGAATTGGGAAAACAACGTCACGCCAAATTGTTCCTGATCGGTTCCTCACCCCTTCCGCAAATTGATCCGGCTTGGAAAAAAATGGGAACCGAACAACTTCAAACACTTCGCAAAGAAGTTGTCAAAAAAGCGGTTGCGCAAAAAGAAGTGCCGTCGAAAGTATGGGAACGTATCGAAAAAGCCCTTGAAATTGAAAAGAATCTCGACGCAATGCTTCGAGATCAAATTGATTTTACTTATCATTCCTGTGATTTGACCGATGAAAAAGCGGTTCATACTTTATTGACCGAAATAATGGAAACATCGGGAGAAATAACAGGGATTATTTACGGAGCCGGTTTTGAAGCGGCATCACGTATTGAAAAAAAGAAACTCGAAAATATTCGCCGAACCTTCGATGTCAAAGTCAAAGGAGCCGCTGCATTTCTTAACGAATTGGAAACGATGGGCAAACGTCCGAAAATCTTTCTCGGTTTCTCGTCGGTCAGCGGTCGTTTCGGCGGTGTCGGTCAAGTCGATTATTGTGCGGCAAACGAAATGCTCTCCAAACTTCTTGATTGGTATGACGCTCAACAGACGGATTGCCGTGCGATCAGTGTTCAGTGGCCCGCGTGGGGAGAAATCGGAATGGCGGCTCGTCCCGAATCAAAAATCGCTCTCGCCGCCGCCGGTCTCGAATTGATGCCGCCGCACGAAGGTATCGCTCATCTCTTAAACGAAATCGCCGGAATCCTCAATAACGTTGCGAAAAATATTGACGAACCCTCTCCGCATGAACGGGAAATTCTGATCTCCGATTGGAATTATTATAAACGTTTTTATCCCGATGCTCTTTCCATTCCCAAACCTCCTGTTGCTCAACATTCTGAAATAATCGGCTCCTTTTTGCTGCTCGGCGATAACAGCGACGCGGAGGCAATTCAACGGTCATTTTCAGAACAAAAAAATTCAACCGTTTCGTTGAGTGAAGCAGATAATCCTGATACATTAACTTCGGCATTACAAAAATTTGCCGAATCGGCAACGCCTCCGACATTGATTGTTACCGTGCCGCGTGATCCTTACGGCGCACATGTTTCGGGGCAAAAGCATTGGCAGGCACGATTCGAAAGATCAATCCAAAGAACACTTGATTGCTGCCGAAACTGGATCAATCTCTCCCGATCCGCCCATCGTCAATCGTTTCGGCTTGTGATTCTGACTTCGCTTGCGGATGACGTGTTGCCGTATATTCCCGAAGGAGCGTTTCTTCTGAATCATCTGGAAGAATGGATCACAGCGGACGATAAAATTGATGTACGGATTCTCGATTTTTCCGCTGACGCATTTCCTGAAGTTGTTGCCGCCGCAACTCTCGAAGAATGTCGAAACGAGATTGTTCCCGGACAATGCGAAATCGTGTTTCCCCAAAACAATAAACGTTATGATTTCTTCCAAGAACAATGGGGAAGAAAATGGTTGGCGGAGAAAAAATTACCTGCCGTGTTTCAAAAAACCAAACAGGAATCTTTTAAACCATTCCCTTCCGCATCCGCAACCGTTTTGACATCACCGTTGATTGACCGGATCACGAACGATTCGGAAGGAATCATCACGGCTTCAGGAATGTTCAAACCGGATTCCGATGTGTTTCTACGCGAACATTTATTGAACGGAAAATCGATTTTGCCCATGGTCGCCGCAATGGAATGTTTTGCGGAAACAATTCGTGATGCCTTTGTCAAGAAATTGTTACCGGAAAAAAAGTTTATCGGTTTTGATGGGTTTGAAATTATTCAGGGAATGGTTTGCCGTGTCCGGTCGCCTTATCGTTTTAAAATTCATTGCGAAACAGTACCGGATTCCCCAATGCGTTATCATGGTCTGCTGCTTGGAGATTATTACAACACAAAAGGTTCACTCTTGAAAGACAATCTTCGTTACGTCAAGACGGAGTTGTGTTTTTGTGACGACAACCATTCCGATCATGAAAAAACCGATAGCGGTTTGAACTTCACAATGGTTTCCGATTATTGGTTTGACACGTGGTATCCCGAATCGGGAGAAATATCGATTTATCATGGAAATTCGTTACGATGTATGGGACGAATGCATTATCTCGATCCTTTCCGAGCGATTGCGGAATTTCATGTTCCTGATCCGGCGGCGTTATGGGGAGAACGTCCGCAAGATGCCGTCTTGTATGCCGCCGTGATTGATGCCGTTTTGTACGCCTGCGGAATCGTGTATTGGTCGGCAAAAAAAGGTGTTTGTATTCCCGTCGGTATGAATCGTTTTCGTACCGGATCAGGTCGGCTGCGGGCGGGCGAAAAAGGATTGGCACATATTGAAATGATTGCCGAATCGAATAAAACCGTTCAATTTAATTTTACTGTCCGTAATCCGGCAGGCGAAATCGTCTATGATGTCAATGGATACCGTGCCGTGGTTTTGAGAATACCCCAAAACAATTGAGTCTTTTTTGTCAAGAATTTGTCAAGAATTTATTAAGAATTTATCACTCCTTGAAATTAAAAGCAGAGCAAAACAATGATTGATTTGAAAGGACGTGTCGCTTTGGTAACGGGCGGCTCACGCGGAATCGGTAAAGCCGTTGCGATTCAATTGGCAAAAGCGGGAGCCGATGTTGTGATCAATTATTTGACTTCGCAGTCCGCCGCAATGGAAACGGCTCAAACCGTTTTGGATTGGGGACGCAAAGCGTTTGTGGTCAAAGCCGATATTAGTGAACAAGAAGATATTAAGAGCATGATTGCTTTTATCAAAGAACAAACGGGGCGTTTGGACATTCTTGTCGGCAACGCGGCATCCGGTGGTTTTCGACCGTTGCTGGGTGCTTCCGACCGCAATTTTGAAGCCGCAATGAAGACGAATGTTCTTTCGTTGATTCATCTTGTTCAAGCCGCTTATCCGCTTTTGAAACAAGGACCGCAACGCGGTAAAATCGTTGCCATTTCCAGTCACGGTTCCCATTTGGCACTTCCTTGGTACGGTCTGGTCGGCGCGTCCAAATCCGCACTTGAAAGTCTTGTTCGGCATTTAACGTTGGAAGTCGGTGATTTTATCAATGTTAATATTGTCAAAGCCGGACTCGTCGAAACCAATTCGACCCGAAATCTTCCCGGTGTGGAAGTAATGCTTGCCGGAAGAACCACGAAAACGATGGTGGGAAATCGGGTTCTTTTGGCGGAAGATGTTGCCAATGCCGTTTGTTTTCTTGCGTCTCCGTTGAGTGATATGATTCAAGGAACAATTTTGACGGTTGACGGCGGTTCGGTAAACCATATTTGAAAAATGACGGCATCGTTGATGACGCGGTGAAGTGTATGAAATATATTGCATTGACGGGCGCAACAGGATTGCTCGGTTCCTATTTACTCAAAGACCTCCTTTGTGAAGGGATGTCGGTTGCGGTCTTTGTCCGATCCGGCAGAAAAGGAACGGCTCGGCAACGTATCGAAACGGTTCTTCAACGTTTTGAAAAACAACTCGGTTATTATTTGCCCCGTCCGATTATTATCGAAAGCCATCTTGATGACGCGAATCTTGGTTTGGACGAAGATTCCCGGCGTTGGGTCGCTCAGCATGTCGATACCATGCTGCACAACGCGGCAAGCCTCGAATTTATTCATAACAACAAAACAAATGAACCGTTCAAGAGTAATGTTGAAGGAACGAATCATGTTTTGGAATTTTGCCGTCAACAGAAAATCCGGCGGTTTCATCATGTTTCTACGGCGTATATTTGCGGTTTACGTAACGGTACGGTTTTGGAAACGGAACTCAACTGCGGACAGGAGTTCGGCAACGCCTACGAAGAAAGCAAATCAAAAGCGGAAACCGCTGTTCGGCAATCGGCGTTTCTTGACAGTGTTACTATTTTTCGCCCGGCAATTATCGTCGGCGATTCGGAAAACGGTTATACTCCCACCTTTCATGGTTTTTACACTCCGTTAAAGGTTCTTTATCCGTTGGTTGACGGAACGCAGGTAACGCCGGAAGGTGTTGCGGAACTGATCCGGTCACTCGGTATGAACGGAAACGATGAAAAGAATTTCGTTCCGGTTAATTGGATTTCCGCCGTCATGAAACATATTATCGTGTTACCGCGTTGGCATGACCGTTGTTACCATCTCACGCCGGTGAAGCGAACAAGAATTGATCTGATGAGCGACGCTCTTGTTGAAGCGTTGTCCATTCCGAAGAAAAAAGTAATCATCAAATCGCCTGATTTTCAAGAAGGTTCTTCATCGTCTTCGCTCATCGAAACTTTTCTTAGCCAAATGAATGTCTATCGTTCTTATTGGCGGAATGATCCGGTTTTTGACCGAACGAATCTCGAAATTGCCGCGCCTCATCTTCTTTGCCCGACGATGGATCGTCGGCAAATGCAAATATTAACCCAATATGCTGTTCTGTCGAATTTCGGATGGCCCCACCCCAAACCGGCGGTCATTCCTTTTGATGTTCACGCTTTTTTGGAATCCCGTTGCCATTACAATGTTCCTTCGCCTTTGTTCAACAATAACGTTCATGAAATCAATTTCGGTCTCCAAGTAACCGGAAGCGGCGGCGGCGTTTGGACTGTCCGCTTTACAAAGGAAGGACAAATGAATCTCAATTCCGGTTTGCAAAACGAATCATTACCCACCGCAAGACTCAACTCAATCCTGTTTCGTCATTTTACCGAACAAACCCTTGATCCGTCAAAATTATTACCGTGTGATGTTGCATGGGAAAATACGGACGATTCGTGGATTGATTGCTATGGAAACGAATTGCTGAAAGCATTAACATCGAAACCGTATCAATTCATAACACAATCAAATTAGGGGAACTTCTAAAAACTCATTGTTTTACCTAAAAATTGCTCGCAAGTCCCTTATTTTTCAATGCAAAATTTGTGAGGAGTGAGGTTTTTAGAAGTTCCCTTAGGCTATTATTTTCCATTGATGGATTAAAAGGTGCGCCCTTTCGGCGAAAGGTTGCCTACCAGAGATTCGTGCAAATGCTTATTGCCGCATTGCGGCGTTGATAACACAATTCACCATGTCCGTTCCAACACACAATACTCAACCAATTGCCATCATCGGTATGGAATGTCGTCTTCCCGGAGCGGATTCGGTTGATGCGTTTTGGTCGAATATTCGACATGGTGTTTCTTCACTCGGACCGGTTTCGGAGGAACGGTTGAATCGTGCGCTTTATTACAATCCCACTGTTGGTATTGTGAACCGAACCTACACCGATTTGGGCGGTATTATTGAATACCGTCCTGTTGATCGAAACGTTTGCCCGATCACCGACGAATGGGAAAATCAATATGATGTGGCTCATTTAAACCTTTGCGAAGTGGCATCCCGTGCCTGCTTAAACGCCCGTATTGATCCCCGACATTTTCCTGTCCGTCATACCGGAGTGTACGTCGGCAGTACAACATCCGGCGCAATGGGAAGCGAAATGGTCGTGGCAACCAATCTTCCCGAAACACTGAAAACCTTTGAAAATATCGTACCGGAAAATTTACGTGGACAAAAACTTTCCGAACACTTCAATCATCTCATCAAGAAAATCAGCACGAAAACTCGGCAACGGCAATTCGACGGTTCACCGTTTACAGGGGCGAATTGTGCCGCGTCTTTGATTGCGCAAGTGTTAAA
>JAISQH010000163.1 GCA_031274385.1 Planctomycetaceae bacterium
CCGAAACAATCAGGAATTTTGCAGTTCGACTGCCTTTATTCTTGAAATCGTTGCCGTATTGGTTACAATGCTGGCATGATGTTTTTCCAACAGCCGATTTGGTTTCTTCTTTTGATACCGATTGCGTGTTCGCTCTATTTTTGGCGGATACCATCGAGGTTGTTGACCGGTTTGCGTCTTGTTGCTTTGCTGCTGATTGTTCTCGCCATGACGCAACCCATGTTCAAGTTGCCGACACGAAGCGGAACCATTATTGTTGTTGCCGACCGAAGCCGTTCCATGCCGAACGGTTCGGCAACAATGCAAAAACATTCCATCAATCTTCTGCTCAATCATATTGGTAAAGAAGATCGTCTTGGTGTTGTTTCGTTTGGAGCAAAATCGTATCCCGAACGGATTCCAGCCGGGCGTGCTGCCGGAACATTCGGCGAATTCATGGCAGAGAACCAAGCCGATGCTTCCAACCTAAACGGCGCTATTGAAAACGCGTTGTCTCTGATTCCTGTTGGTGATAAAGGTCGGCTTCTTATTCTTTCCGATGGTCGTTGGACAGGCGAAAACCCGACTCAAAAAATTGCCCAACTCGTTCAACGCGGTATCGCCGTCGATTACAGAATCATAGAACGCCCCGTTGTCGGCGATATTGCCATTCTTTCCATTGATGCCCCAGACCGGGTTTTGCCGGAGGAAGTCTTCAAAGTGACGGGTTGGATCAATGTCCCTGTGACACAAAATATTGAATATGAATTGCTTCAAAACGGCGTTGTTGCGGTGACGGGTCAGCGTTCCATGTCTTCGGGAAGCAACCGGCTCGAATTTCGGCTCAAAGCCGGAACTCCCGGCGCGCTGTCCTGCGAACTCCGGGTTCGCGGCAAAGAAGACGATCCCGTTCCCGAAAATAATTCCGCGCGAAAACTGGTCGGTGTTGAAGGCGATAAGCCGTTGCTCGTTCTTGTTCCGCGCCCGGAAAACGGAAACGCCGTTTCAAAATTCGCCGAGATTCTCAAAAACGCCGCCATTGAAACGGAAATCTCCGATGGTTCCGGTGTACGTTGGTCATTGCCGTTTTTGAGCCGATATTCCGGTATTGTGCTGGAAAATACCCCATCGTCCCAGATCGGAGTTCTCGGCATGGAATTGATCGCGGAATGGCTCAGGCAAACCGGTTCCGGTTTGATGTTCACCGGCGGCAAAAATTCTTACGCACTTGGCGGATATTATCAATCGCCGCTGGACGCCGTAATGCCCGTCTCAATGGAACTCCGAAAAGAACATCGTAAATTGGCGGTTGCGGTTGCCATTTTAATGGACTGCTCCGGCTCAATGGGAATGATGGTTCCGGGCGGAAAAATCAAAATGGATTTGGCAAATCTCGGAGCCGCCGAAGTTCTTAACATTCTGACGCCGATGGACGAAGTTGCCGTTTTGACTTGCGATACGGGAGTTCAGACGATTATTCCGTTAAAACAGAACACAACTCCGAAAAGTGACCGCGATAAAATCTTAACAGTCGGCCCGGGCGGCGGCGGTATTTTCGTTTACGTCGGTTTGGCGGCAACCAGTAAAATGCTTGCCGGAGCCAGTGCCGAAACGAAACATATTATTCTGTTCACCGACGCCGACGACACCGAACAGCCGGAAGATTATGTGCGGTTATTGACGGCGTGCAAAAAAGCCGGAATGACGTGCAGTGTGATTGCGTTGGGAACCGAAGCCGGAGCAACCGCTGATCTTTGCAAAGATATTGCGAAAGTCGGCGGCGGGAACATTTACTTTACCGAACAGGCAAATGACTTGCCGCGTCTTTTTGCGTTGGACACGTTCACGATTTCGCGCAGTACGTTTTTGGAAGAGCCAACGCCGTTCCATTTTACCGGCGGATTGTCAACACTGACCGGTTTGCCGTTGACGGTACCGCCGAGTCTTGGCGGGTACAATCTCTGTTATATTAAACCGGGAGCGTTGCCGTCGGCGGTAACCGATGATGAATACAAGGCACCGGTTCTTGCTTCGTGGCAAGCGGGTTTGGGGCGGGTTCTCTGTTACACGGGACAAGTCGACGGGAAGTACACCGGAGCAATCGCACAATGGGATCAATACGCGTCCATGCTCGCAAGTCTTGGGCGTTGGACGGCAGGCAAAATGGAATTGCTGCCCAACAATATGATGTTGACGCAACAACTGGACGACGGAAGTTGCCAAATCCGGCTGCATCTTGACCCGGAACAGAATCATTCTTTTGAAACGTTGCCGACTGTTACCGTCTTGAAACAAACGCCCGGCGTCGGTTTGGAAACGGAAACATTGCCGTTTCGTTGGCTGGAACCGGAAATGCTGGGCGTGAATGTCCTTTTAACCGGCAACGAAACAATTCAGGCAACCGTTTTGTTGACGGAAAAAGCGGGAAAAACGGACAAGACCGAGAACGGTGAAAAGACGGAAGGTGGCGAAAACATCGTGAAACCGTTCCAACTTCCGCCGGTTTGTTTGCCCTATTCGCCGGAGTTTCGTCCTTCCGGCAGCGGCAAAGGCGCGGAAACGCTTCGTCATCTTGCCGCTGCAACCGGCGGTAACGAACGAATTGAACTTCCCGGTATGTGGAATGATATTCCAAAGGTTCCTCGTTATTTTGATCTTTCGGCTTGGTTTATTTACGCGACAATGATTTGTTTGGTTGCGGAAATTTTTCAACGGCGAACCGGTTGGCTTGGTGCTTGGGGACATCGTTTGCTCAACCGAATCCGCCGTATCGCTGTTTTGCAGGAACAGGATCGGAAACCGGTTGACGGGAACAGCGCGAGCGATTCGAAAGACAAATCTCTTTCGTTGTTCCGTCGTCTCGCAATGCGAAAAGAGCAACGAAAAATCATGCAGCGTGATGATTCGGAACCGTTGTTAGCCCAATCCGATCCCGCGCAACTGAAAAAGCCGGAAAAATCGCATGAACCGCATGACCCAAAAGAATCGTTAACCGGCGGCGTCTTTGATGCGTTACAAAAGGCAAAACAATCTTCCAAAAACCGAACAGAAAAATAACTGATGGTCTCTATTAGTCGCGCAGCGACGGCATGATGCATAACCGGCGGTTGCGCTGCGCTACACCGCCGGTTATGCATAATAACGTCGCTAGCGCGACTAAAATCAATATCACTGTACCGTTCCGTTTTTGGAGTTTATTTTAGGAATGGTAGGCAACCTGAATGACTCCATAAAGGGAAAAATAAACCCGAAAATTCAAGTGAAAAGAGTATATGCTAATTTTTTTAGTGCAAAAGACACGAAAATACAAAAGATGTAAAAAATCTTAAAATCGAATCCAACGCCCGAAATAAAATTCTTTCCGAATATTTTCCCTATTCTGCCAACCAACAATGGAATCACAAAACGATATAACCAATTTGATTCCAAAAGGTCTTGGAGCCTATTGGTTCCTTTTTCTTGGTTGCGGTACGGTGATTGTGTTGTTGGAGTTTGCTTATTTCAAGATGCCGTCGCTCGCAGAACAACTCGGTTTGACAACAATCCCGCCGTTGGATGTTTCGTCACGGGGAAGTTTGTTGAATTGGTGCCTTTCGGTTTTGCTTTTGGTAACCGCCATCGTCTCACTCATCAATTTTCAACTCGGTCTGAAATACAAAGATCAAAGAACCAATACATGGTTTTGGACGGCTGTTGCGTTGATTTTTCTTAGTTTGGATGTTCAGACGGCGGTTCGGGAAACCGTCCGGGATGTTCTCACTGCCGTAAGCGGCACTTCCTTGTATCGGGACGGAACCGTTTGGTGGTTAATTCTTTATAGTTTTTTCTTCGGCATACTGGGAACAAGACTCCTCTTGAATCTGATCTCTTACGCTCCGTCATTGGGGTTGTATCTGCTGGCGGTTTCAGGAATGCTTCTCGGTTCCCTTGTTGAAATCGGTTTTATTCCCATATTTGAAAATCCCACACAAAACACGATTCTGCAAACAGCGATTCCACCGGCGATTGCGTTGTTTTTTTTCCTTGCGTTGACACTTTTTGCGCGGCGTCAGATTTTCCGTGATTCGGAAACGGCACTTCGTTGGTTCCGCAAGGTTTGGCAGCAAACGCCGATTCCTGCTGAGAACCAATCGCCGCCGAAAGAATCGAAACCGGTCACCGCCCCATCGTCAACCGCTTCCCAACAACCGGCAACTCCGGCAACTCCAGCCGTTGCAACTCCGGTTGCAACAACAACCGCTTTGTCGGGAACTTCCTCAGCGGTATCGCGTCCATTGGTTCAGAAACCAACTGTTCCATTCAAATCAACCGATAAGGATGACGATTTCGATTTGGCGGACAGCGCGTAATTTTATTCCCAACGTTTTCCGAGTTCGTGTTCGACGCCGATTAAATCGAGAGTTCGGGCAACGACAGAATCAACCAGATCGCCAACTGTTTGCGGAGTTGTATAAAAATGGGGAGACGCCGTTTGGATAATTCCGCCTGCCAATGTGATACGTTCCATATTTTGGAGATGGATTAACGAGAGTGGCGATTCCCGAACAAGAAGAATCAGCCGGCGATGTTCTTTGAGTTGGACTTCTGCTGCCCGGT
>JAISQH010000167.1 GCA_031274385.1 Planctomycetaceae bacterium
CGTTTGATTCTTTGCGTCTTTGCGCGCAAAATAAAATAGACAGTTACGTTCTATCGTGTGTTTAATATTTCCCTCTTCTTTTCTTTTTTCTTCCTGTAAAAAATAAAAAAGGAGGATTATGAACTAAAACAAAACTGAAACTAAATATAAGTCCAACCGCTTGGGGCAGCGTTTTGTTTGGTTTCCATCAAAGTATTGCAAATTCGTTCAAAAAGATTCAAGGTTCCACGATAACCGAGATGCAGAATTCGATGACCGCCTATCCGGTCGTGAATCGGAAAACCACAACGTACCAACGGAATACCAAGTTGCCGTGACAAATAAACGCCTTTGCTGTTACCAATAACAAAGTCCGGTTTGAACTCTGACGATGTTTCCAAAATGGTCGCGAAATCCATTTCTGCTCCGTCCGCCGCCAGAACAGGAACCACTCCAATCTCTTCAAGAAAACATTTCATGGCAACAACAAAATCCGCGTCTCCGTACAAAATAGCACGTTTTCCAGAACAATATTTGTGTCCGTCAAAATAAGCGTCAATAAGACGCCCGCGATGTTTCTCCCAAACGGCTGGAGTTTTTTGTTTTGTGATATGATTGAGTGTTGCGAAAAATCGGTCGGTGTTCTCAATACCAATAGGTAAATCAATATTTGTTGCAGGAACACCGAAATGATCTTGGAGAAAAACCGCACCGTTTCTGTCCGGATTGACGGTTTTGCTGAGATAAATGGTTCCGGCGGCTTCCGGCATGGAAACAATGTCAACAATTTTTGTACCGCCTTCAGGCAACTTTTGATAATCCTCCCACGCAACTCCGTCAAGTGTTTCCGAGTAATCCGGCAACAACGTGTACGGAATCCGGTACGATGTAAGAATCTCGTGTAACTCCCGTAAATCCGCCGCAGAAACAAAACCGGAAATCAAATTGATCCGGTCTGCTTTTTTTTGTACCACATTTTTCTCCGTATTCTTTCCCGTATTCATTTCCGTAATAGATTCAATCGCCGCGTAAATCGCTTCATGATAACCGTCAATGTGAGTTCCACGATAACTTGGTGTCGAGGCGTGAAAAAGAACCGGCTTGGTTTGGGCGTTTTGAGCAAGATATTCACGCAAGTACATTGGGACGTTTTCGCCAATCGTTTCCGAAAGGCAAGTTGATGTAACACCAATAGCGGTTGGCTGGTATTGTTTTGTAACGTTATCCAGCGCACGAAAAAGATTGTCCCGACCGCCGAAAATCGCAGTTGCTTCGACGAAGTTTGACGAGGCAATATCAATCGGTTCCCGAAAATGACTGATTCCGTAACGGCGAATGTAGGTCGAACATCCCTGCGAACCGTGAATAAGCGGAATACAACCCTCAATCCCACGCATCACAATACACGCCCCCAACGGCGAACAAAGCTTACAAGCATTGCGGGTCGAAACAAAAGATAAAGGCTTCGCAGAAGGAGGTTGAGAATCACTGACGGCGTTTTCTGTCATCGGAATCGTCATATTTGTAACATCCGTGGTAAAAAAGTAAATCGTTACATTTGCGGGCTGAATTTGATTCTTGCCGGTGAAAATTTCCAGACGGGACTCATCACAGTGGCGTGAACTTCTTTGGCAAAATTCAACATCCCTTCAAAACCAGCCAATGCAATTTTCCGTTCGTGGTTATGGTCACAAAAACCGATCCCCATTTTGTACGCAATCGGACGTTCTTTCACTCCGCCAATAAGCAAATCGGCTCCTTTATCCAATACAAACCGGGAAAGTTCTAGCGGATTACTATCGTCACAAATAATCGTTCCTTCTGTTGTAATTTCCTTGAGATAATCGTAATCCTCCGGCGAACCGGTTTGCGAACCGACCACCACCGTTTCCATGCCGAGATGACGTAACGCCTTAACGAGCGAAAACGCCTTGAACGAACCGCAAACATAAATCGCCGCTTTACGTCCTTCCAAGTCACGGCGATATTCGGTAAGTTGCGGAAAAAGTGCAGAAACTTCGCTCCGAACCAAATCCTGAGTCTGTTGCATGATTTTATCGTTACGAAAATATTCCGCTACATCATACAAGGCTCTTGACATGTCTTCGATTCCAAAATATGAAACACGAATAAACGGAATACCGTATTTTTCCTGCATCATTTTCGCAAGATACGTCATCGAACCGGAACACTGGACAACATTGAGTTTTGCCCGATGAGCACGTCCGATTTCCGCAACACGACCATCACCGGTAAAACATGTTGCGATTTCCACTCCCATCCTGCGATAATAATCTTTAATCAGCCACGTTTCACCCGCAAGATTAAATTCGACCATAATAGTGATCGAATAAGGCGAAAGCGGTGTTTCATTATCCTTGCCGAGAAGCCGGAACAACGCCTCACAAGCAGCCCGGTAACCGTCTTTTTTCGTACCCTTAAAACCTTCGGAATGAACAGGAATAACCTGAATCCCCCGTTCCCGTTCCACCCGCGCACAAACAGCGTCCACATCGTCACCAATCAATCCGATAATACACGTACAATAAACAAATGCCGCCGCCGGTTTGTAACACTCAATCAATTCGTTTAGTGCGGCGTACAATTTCTTTTCACCGCCGTAAATCACTTCGTTTTCGTGAATATCCGTCGAAAAACTAAGCCGGTGCAATTCGGGACCGCTCGATAACGAACCCCGAATATCCCAAGTGTACGCCGCGCAGCCGATCGGACCGTGAATCAGATGCAACGCGTCAGCAATCGGATACAACACCACACGCGAACCGCAAAAAACACAAGCACGTTGACTCACCGAACCGGCAGTACTTGCCTTGCCACATTCGATCTCGTAATCGTCGGTTCCTTTTTCAAAAACCTGAAGTTTGCGTTCTTGTAATATTTCAAGCATGAGCCGGCGTAATCGGTTTGAGATTGGAATGGACGGATTGGACAAAATGACCGAAAAAACAGCAAGCGAGTTACGCTCTTTTCTTTTTTGTGGAACAGGTTCCGCCGCAGGAACACGACGCGGCTTTGGAACCTTTTCCTGTACAAACGCCGTTTTTCTTGCCTTTTCCGGCACAAGAACACGATGCGGCTGCGTTTACCTTTTTCTGTTTCGGTTTTCCGACAACAGCAGCAATTGCCGGAACCGCAACCGTTGCCTTTTTAATAAAATCACGCCGCGTTTCAGTCACTTTTTTAGACATGGAAGTTTCTTTCGTAAAGGGAATTGTCAACAATCAGAACCGCAACCATAAAGAAGCAGTTCAGTTTATTTCAAACCAAAGAACAATTATAACCGTATTTTCCCAAAATTGTCAAGTCAATACAAAAGATGGTCAGTCAATCCGAAAAGTTGTAAAAGAAATGACCCGCAAAGATGGGATTGAATTTTTCCTCCTGAGTATAAAACCGCCTCGTTCAAATGAACAGTATATTCTTTTCACTTGAATTTTCGGTTTTATTTTTCCTTTTATGGAGTCATCAGGTAGGCGACCTCTCTTCGAGAGGTTGCCTACCTTGCCTGTTGGAAACTCCAAAAACGGAACGGGAGAAAATAAAACCGAAAATCAAAGTGCAGTGAGTATATCAATGTCAAATCAATTGATGCGTTTACGAACCAATACACCGACATCGCATTTAATACTGTTTTTTTTCTGTTTTTTTATAGTAATTATAAAAGGTGTTGTTGTAACATCACTGTACTTTTGATCAATGACAGAATAATTTCCAAGTTTTTCTTTGGAGATATTTTCTTCCCATTGAGCCAGAGCGGTTGGGTCAGATGGTGGAATTTTGGAATATTGACTCTCCTCTTCTTCTTGTTTTACGAGAAGAATCTTGTATTCTCCAGCCGGAGCTCCAAGATGAACTCCATGTGTCAAAACTTCGAGGGTTCCGTCAATATTGGTCGTGCCACCAATCGACCATTTCACCAAAGGGTCTGTCGGACGCATCAATACTTGGACATCAGACACTGGTTTACCCTCCTGCTCAACAATGATTGTACATGGATACAACTGCGGAAACCCTTCTGGTTTGAGAGGAGCATAATTGCACGAAAAAGCAAAAAGGAATAACAATAGGAGAACAGTTTTATGGACAATAAATTTCATGTGTGTAATGATTGGTAATAAGATGACAACTTGTGAAAGAATTGGTTGAATTTATGGGGAAATACTTTCAGCTCCATTGATGGAACCATACGCACCCCATATACCAAATGGAGAACCCCCACTTGAAACACATTTTTTACTCAAGTCGTTTACATCAATTGATTCCATTACAAAAAAAACAGAACCATCGAATCGCATTGCATTGGCTCCACCTCGGTGATAACTGCTTGCCGTTCCAAGATATCGAGATGTTGTTAAAGTTGTTTTTTTACATGAAGTCGTATTCGGCGGTAATATTGTACTAAACATTGTGAAACCGGGATACCCTGTAGCCCAACGTTCACCACTGCATGTTTGAAGGTTTCCATCTCCGATGGCACTGCCATAATCCAAGCCATTTTTAGGTGCTAAAAAACAGTCTTCAGGAGCTTTTCCAGAAGATTCTGAAGGATTATCAGCATCCGAAGTCATCCGTCCAGAAGTTACATAGACACCGACTTTGATTTGTCGTTTTCCTGAAGTGTTACCTTGACATTTTTCGGACATGGCAACAGTATTGCTCAATCCATCAGTAATAGATTCGAATCCATACCAAAGTAGCGTAGCAGCAAAAACGGTTCGCTGATTTTTATGATAACTGGTTCCCGAAGGAGTACTGGTAAAGCAGTCTGTCCAATCACCACTGGAAACCATATAATTGGTTCGACCGTACATTGTATCTCCCCTTCCTGTAACTCCAGCGAAAGCATGGCTGTCAGAGGGACAATTAAATGTCGAAAAAGATTGATACCAAATGATTGTTTTCACGTCAGTCGCGGAAGGCGATGTTGACAAGGCTGTTGTCGTTGTCATCACTTCGTTGTAAGCGGATTGTTGTTCCAAGAATGCCAACAGCATGGCTAAGGCACTGATTCGGACATTATCGAGCGTGTATGCCGGTACATAATTAATGTTTGACGGTAGAGAATGATGATTGTCATGATAATTATGTAACGCAACTCCAAGCTGTTTGAGATTGTTGGTACACTGCATTCGTCTTGCCGCTTC
>JAISQH010000346.1 GCA_031274385.1 Planctomycetaceae bacterium
CAGGCAAGCATGCTTGTAACAATTCTTGCCCAAGCCAGTGCTAGGGCGAATCTACCTACTCCCCCCCCCCCCCCCTATTTTATTATTGGTTTCTATTGGGAACTCGTCCATCAAACGAAGATCAATCATGGTTGGTTCACCTTCTATTTTGTCGGTTTTGCACTTCTTTTAAGGTTTGGAACACTTGGAGCGATTTTGCGGGATATTCCACTCGGAAAAGAAAAAACGCTTTTTTCTATATCGACAATCAAAAGGAATTTAATGACGGTTTTATGAAAATCGGACAATTTTTCCAAAACAGACTACAGAAAATTTTCGGCATTATTTTTTCTTTTTGACTCCAACGGAGTCATTCTAAAATTTATTCTTCCGTTTCTGTGAAAAATTCCCACAAATAACAATGAGGTAATAGAACTGAGAGAATTTTGTTGTCGTTTTTTTCATTTGGCTATTTTTTTCTCTGGAAATAGTTATAATCGGAAGGAACTTTTGAAAATTGATGAGTTTATCCGAATTAAAAATGAGCGTTGAATCGTAAATTTTTTTGCGATATTTGTTTTTTATCCCCAAAAAAGGAGTTTTTGAAAATGAAAGAATTTTCTTCCCGTCGTGATTTTTTGAAGAACAGTGCGGTTGCTGCAACTTCTGCTACAGTATTGGCAGGAGTTTCCGGTTTCCGGTCGCCGGTTCATGCCGCCGAAAATAGTGTTATTAAAATCGGCTTGGTCGGAGCCGGCGGGCGCGGGCGCGGAGCTGTTGTCAACGCCCTTTCGGCAGACCCCAACACCCGGCTCGTTGCTCTTTGCGACGCCTTCCCGGAACGTGCCGCCGACGCTCTTGCCGCACTCAAAAAGAACGAAACCTTCGCTGCACGCATCGACGCAACACCGGAAACAACCTTTGACGGTCTCGAATCGTACAAAAAAGTGATTGATCTTTGCGATGTTGTTCTGCTTTGTGAAGCAACCCACTTTCGTCCGCTTTCACTCCGTTACGCTATTGACAAGGGCAAACACGTTTTCTGTGAAAAACCGGTTGCGGTTGACGGAGCCGGAATCAAAAGCGTGTTGGAAACCGCTCAATTGGCAAAGGAAAAGAAACTTAATATTGTTTCCGGTCTTTGTTGGCGTTACGATTTGAATGTTCAGGACATGATGAAGCGGGTTCTGGACGGAGCCATCGGTGATATTCTTTCTGTGCGCGAAACGTATTTGACCGGTATTTTGTGGACTCGTCCTCGTTTACCGAATGATACGGAAATGATGGCGCAAGTTCGAAATTGGTACAATTTTACCTGGCTTTCCGGTGATTACAATGTTGAACAGCATATCCACAGTCTTGACAAGGCGATGTGGACTTACGGTGACAATCCGCCGAAGTATGCGTACGGAATCGGTGCCAGAATGGCTCGAACCGACCAACCGGCTTACGGTGACATTTATGACGGAATGGGTGTTGTCTATGAATACGAAGACGGACGAACCATTTACGCATTCAGCCGTCAACAGTCAAAATGTTTTACCGAAGTTGACGATCACCTTCTCGGAACCAAAGGACGAGCAACCATCCTGAAGGGCGTGATTACCGGTGCGAACGAATACGCACAGAAAAAAGTTCCGAGTGATATGTACAAACTCGAACACGAAGCTCTTTACAAAGCGATTCGCAGCGGCGGTGAAACGTACATTAATAACGGCGAATACATGGCAAAAAGTACCATGTTGGCGATTTTCGGTCGTTTGGCTTGTTACACCGGCAAGCGGTTGAACTGGGACGAAGCACTCAATATGGAAGTTCCGGTCAAGCCGAGCGGTTACACTTGGGACGCCACTCCGCCCACCTTGCCCGATGCCAACGGACGTTACAAAATCGAAATTCCCGGTTTAGGACTTGTTTATCATCAAGTTGTCCGGTAAATCCGTAACATTGACAATTGACGATTGATAATCAATCATTGATAGGCGGCTGTTCTTTGGAATGGTCGCCTCTATTTGTTCCACTTTGAAATTCGGTTTTCTTTTTTTCTTGAAATTTATTTTTAACTTTTTTGCCCCGATTTTGAGCAATTTGAACAATTTGAACAATTTGAACAATAGACTTGTTCCAAAACTTGAAAAAGCGTGTAATGGGATTTTCGTTTTGTCAACAGATGATACAGATTTAACAGATTTTCATCAAAAACGAATCTGTAAAATCTGTTGACAATAACAACAATAATGGAACAAATCTAATTTTTTGATTGTTAGCCTGTTTAATGGCGATGAAAAAATTTTTTGAACAACTCCTTTTTTTTATCGTAATAACATAAAGGTTGGGCGGTCTGACCTAATTTTAAAATGACATCTCCAATATTTTTCAAACGGGTAAAATGAAAATGACAGGAAAATCAATTGTAAAAATGTTTTTGGGTATGGTCATCTTAGTATTTTCCGCATGGTTTCTCTATGCCGAAAATGCTCAAAATAAGGTGACACAGGATTCGTCGGAACCTGATAAAAATGTGACCACACTTGCTCCGGCTTCATTTTGGATCGGAGTTCAGGTTACGCCGGTTCCAGACATTCTGCTTTCTCACTTCGGTGTTAATAAGGACAAAGAAGCGTCGGGGCGGGTTGTTATTGAGCAAGTTGTTACTGATAGTCCGGCGGCGAAGGCGGGTTTGAAGCGGGGCGATGTGATTCTTCAATTTGCCGGAAAAGAAATCAACACGCTTCATGATTTGGTTGAACAGGTTTCCGAAGCCAAAGAAACAACGAAACCGATTCAAATTATTCGGGATGGAACCAAAATTGACCTGACGATTACACCTGCACCGCGTCCTTCCGAAACGCTTGTCGTGCAAGGAAATCCGATGTTTCCCGGTCGGTCAATTTTACCTCAGCCCTTATTGCCGCCGCCGGGAATGAAACTTGGACCGGAAATTTGGATTGGTCCTCGCGACCCGCAAAAAATGATGCGCGAAATGGAAGAATATTTTCGCCAAATGCAAGGCGGTGTTGATGGCGATCAACTCCTGATTTTACCGGAACAAGACGATCAGTTGCCCCAATCCAAGACTTCGGCTTCCGGCAAACACCTTTCTGTTTCTTCTGTTACCGGCAAGGACGGTAAAACAAAAATTCGTGTCAAACAAGTTCTCAAATCAGGTGACTCAACAGAAGAAAAAGATTGGGAAGTCGAAAACATTGATGATCTTCCCGAAGAAATTCGTCATGAAGTCAAAGGATTGCTCGGCGTGTCAACTCCCTAACTTCTTGCCTACAAACAAATCACACAATCATTTCCTGATTGGCTGGTTTATGTGGTAAGGCAGTGAATCTCCGGTTTTTTGTTGCGTACAAAAACGCAACGGCGTCAATAAAGAACATTAATATTTTATTTTTATTGATGCCGTTGTGAATTTTATACGCAACAAATTATTTTATGGGAACTTCTAAAAACCTCACTCCTCACAAATCTCGCATTGAAAAATAAGGGACTTACAAATAATTTTTAGGTAAAATAACGGTTTTTAGAAGTTCCGCAAATGAAAAGAGACCGTTACATGGAATCAATTAGGAGTCGTTTTGTGTGGACGTTTTAACGTAACTGTCTCTTTTGTTTTAAGGATTGCGCGCAAAGACGCAAAGAAATTCAAGGTTAGTTTTAACTTGTTCTGTTTTTGATGGTATTCATTATTTTACTCAAG
>JAISQH010000391.1 GCA_031274385.1 Planctomycetaceae bacterium
TTTGTGATTTATTACAAACAGACAATACTTGGTCCTCTTTGGTGGCTGATACAACCGTTGTTTGCAACGGGAGTTTTCACGGTGGTATTCTCTATGGCGGCGAACATTCCGACTGATGAATTGCCTCCGGCGTTATTTTATTTTAGCGGACTGATTATTTGGAATTATTTTGCGTCTTGTTTGTTGCAGATTTCGCGTGTGCTGCTTGACAATCGGGATGTTTTGGGCAAGGTATATTTTCCGCGTTTGGTAATTCCGATTGCGTTGGTTTTGAGCAATCTTTTTCGTTGGGCGATTCAGGTTGCGCTTTTTGTTCTGATTTATGTTTTCTATTGGGCGCGGGGTGTGCCGATTCAACCGGGGCTATTATTGCTTTTTCTTCCGTTGGTGATGATTTATTTGGTGTTGTTGGGTCTTGGTTCGGGGCTTCTTGTTGCCGCAATGACGACACGTTATCGTGATTTGGTGTTGGCGGTACCTTTTCTAACGCAGTTGGGCATGCTGGTATCGACAGTGATACTTCCTCTGTCGCAAGTTCCCGAATCGTGGCGGTTCTGGTGCGCTTTCAACCCGATGATTGCGCCGATTGAACTGTTCCGTGCCATGACGATGGGAACCGGAATGATTTCGTGGCCGGCGGTTTTGATTGATTTACTGTTGCTTGCACTGATTTTATTTTTGGGTCTCGGACTTTTTTCACGTGCCGAGCAGACGTTCACGGATACCGTGTGAGGTTACGGTTTATTTTGTTTTTTGAGATTGACACGCGAAGACGCAAGAAAAAGTTCCTGATTATTTCGGAATGGGTAGGTTTTTCACATTGTGGATTTTATTATTACCCTGAAAGGGTCACCTATCCTAGCGTAGGGCAACGCCCTACGAGATAGGTTAACTGAGATTGTTCGGGGCAACGCCCGAAATAATCAAAAAAGTTCCTACTGCCATGTTTTTAGAGTTTTTATTAGGAAGTGCAGGCTGCCTGATTGCTTTGGAAACGGGCGGTGGGAACCATTTTTTTGTTTGAGTCAGATTAAGGGTGGACACGGTCAAACCCTGAACCATTTGAAGCCAGCCATGAATTCTTTTTCGTCTTACCGATCCCGCGAGCCGGTTTCCAAGAAACCGGCCGAACCGCTTTCGACACCGCTCTTTGATCACACGGACACCGAGCCGGTTCCCCAACCTCCAACCGAAAGAACCCGCAAACCGGTTGAAGAACCTCCTACGCGGGAGCCTCTCTCGGTAACTGATTTGACGCATCGTGTGAAAGAGTTGATTGAGTTTAATTTTCGCGACATTGAGGTAGTGGGGCAGGTGTCCAATTTGACGCAACCCCGTTCGGGTCACATATATCTTACGCTTAAAGATGAGAACGCCCAGTTGCCGGCTGTGATTTGGAAATCTTCCGTATCCAAGTTTCGTTTTAAGATAAAAGACGGAATGGAGGTTGTATGTCGTGGACGGCTTGACGTGTATCCTCCGCACGGCAAATACCAAATGATTGTGAATGAGTTGGTGCCGAAGGGGATTGGTTCACTGGAACTTGCGTTTCGTCAACTCCATGATCAGTTGTCGGAAGCGGGTCTTTTTGATCCGAGCCGGAAAAAGCGGCTTCCCAGAATGATTCGGCAGGTTGCCTTAATTACCAGCCCATCCGGTGCGGCAATCCATGATTTTCTGCAAGTTCTTGCCCGCCGAACGAAACGGGTGGATATTTTAATTGTTCCGGTTCGTGTGCAGGGGGACGGGGCGTCACAGGAAATCGCAAAAGCGATTCGAACTGTTCACCGGATTGCTTCAAAGAAACCGATTGACTGTATTGTTATTACGCGCGGCGGAGGGAGTCGCGAAGACCTTTGGGCGTTCAATGAAGAGGTTCTGGTTCGGGCGGTAGCGGCGTCACGGATTCCGGTTGTTTCCGGTGTGGGTCACGAAGTGGATGTAACGCTCTGCGATCTTGCGGCGGACGTCCGGGCGTTGACTCCCAGCGAAGCGGCAGAACGTATCGCACCGGAAGACGCGGAATTGTCAAGATATTTGCTCCAACTTCAACGTCAACTCGATGATCGTTTGGAAAAACGAGTCCGGTTTTGCCGTGAACACCTGAAGTTTATAGAAAAACAATCCATATTGGCGTTCCCGGAGCGAATCATTGAAAATCGTCGCCGAAAAATTGATTTATATGAAGAACGATTGGAGCGGGCAATCGATCACCGTCTTCAGCGTTCTCAACAACAACTCAGTCAAGCAGCCGCTTCACTCGAAGCGTTGAGTCCTCTTGCGGTTCTTTCAAGAGGTTACAGCCTTACCGAAAACAAGGACGGACACAAAATCCGAAACGCTCACGATGTTCAAAAAGGCGAACGAATCCGAACCCGGCTTCTAAACGGTTATTTGGAAAGCGTTGTTGTTGAAAACGCTCTTTTTGAGGATGTTGCGCGCGAAGACGCAAAGAATCTAAAGAATTTTCAATAGGTTGCGCACGAAGGCACAAAGAGTACAAAGATTTTTTAATCATGTTTCGCGCAACTTCTGGATATTTTGGTATATTCTATTAGTATAATTCTTGCATTTTGAATCGAAACTACTCCGTAGGAGTTCAATCTGGATAACCCCGTGCAAGCCTGCGCAGCACGGGGTAAGTGCTAAAACAAACCGTGAACTCCGAAGGAGTTCAATATAAAATGTTTGTAATGTTGGTAGAGTATTAATTACGAACGACCAAATTGAACTCCTACGGAGTTCCGTTTAATTCGGAATGACTAACCCCGTGCTGCGCAGGCTTGCACGAGGTTATCCAAATAAAACTCCTTCGGAGTTGTTTTTCTTCACGAAGAAAACGCCTCGACAAATTCCTTTGTGCTCTTTGTGTCTTCGTGCGCAACCCATAAAAATTTCTTTGCACTCTTTGCGTCTTTGCGCGAAAAATTTTAGAAAATTGGCTGGCTATCTGGACAATGAAATAAAAATTGTTATATTGTTTCTCTTGTTGCGTTGAGTTGTTCAGATTTCTTTGCAAATGAGAGACGGACAACCTATTGCCGTTCGGGAGCCACTGCAAGAACCTGAACGACTTGCGCCGTCCGCAAAACTAATTTGTTGTCCCGCTTGCTGATACCCGCAAGCGGCTTGCGGACTGCCGAAAGATTCTTGCGGGCTTCCGTGAGCGGACTGCGGATTGCCGAAAGTTTCTTGCGGACTTCCGTGAGCGGCTTGCGGATTGCCGAAAGTTTCTTGCGGACTTCCGTAAGCCGCTTGCGGATTGCCGAAAACGGCTTAACTTTTTTTATCGGCGAATCAAAAATCGCCTTAACATCATTGAAAGGATTTAGTTATGTCAGGTTCAAATGATTACATGCCATCAAAAGATGCGGATTTTGATGGTTGGTTTGAGAATTTGTCGCGCTATGTTGCGGAGAGGGTAAACCCTGCTTCGCCGATTTGGTCATTTATTCCGCTTGACACAGCGGCAGAACTGTCAGATCATTACACAACATGGCACTCGAAGTACCAAGTGACACGAGGTGCGCATACCAATGTGGACACGGAAGCGAAAAATGACGCAAAGAAAGTGGCAAAAAAGTTTATTCGTCCCTTTGTTGCGCAGTATCTTAAGTTTCCTCCCGTTACTGATGAAGACCGCACGGCAATGCGTCTCCACAACCGTGACCCGAAACCGACGCCGATTGCGGTTCCTTCCACACGTGTTGTGATTACCGACATGCGGGCGATAGGCGGGTTCCAGATTCGGATTTGGTTTCGCGACGAGCAGACGCCCAATAGCAACGCTATTCCGTACGGTTGCAACGGTTGCTTGATCAATTTCGCTTGGGGCAAAGAGAGAATCACAGATGTGACGGCGTTGAAGGAATCCAAGTTGCTCACTCGCTCCCCTGAGACAATTACGCTCCCGCCTGAGTCCCAATCCGAGTATTTTTCCTGCGTCATGCGCTGGCAAAATAAAAAAGGTCAATTAGGTCCTTGGGGGGATGTCCAATCGATTGTGATTGGATAAATGGTTGTTTTTGTGGTTTATCGTGAGGCGTTGTTATTAGACAAGTTTTTTTTCTTGTTCGATAGTCGCGCAGCGACGACATTACGCATAACCGGCGGTGTAGCGCAGCGCAACCGCCGGATAATCACAACCAAGAATCAAAGTCGCGCAGCGACGATATTATCGAGCCTAATCTTTTTTATGATTAAAAAAAGAGTGTAATGGAATTTTAGTTTTGTCAACAGTTTATACAGATTTCACAGATTATCATAAAAAACTAATCTGTATAATCTGTAAAATCTGTTGACAATAAAAACAAAAATGGGATATATCGATAGTCATCGCTGCGCGACTTTAATGGTGGGGGAAAGATGCGATCCGGCGGTTGCGCTGCGCTACACCGCCGGTTACGTATTATAACGTTGCTAGCGCGACTAAGATAGAATTGGAGGTTTCCTTTGAAACAACCATTCCGAACGAACAAATTACGTTTCTTTTGTTCTGTTATAATTCTTTTCAGTCTCAGTACTTTTGTTGTTTTGGCGGAGCAAGTTACGCAGGAACAGCAGACGGCGGATCGGTTTTGGGAAATTTTGGTCAAGTCACCGCGAAGAGGGACAACATTTGATCGGGTTTACGCTTATTATGTTGACACAGGACACGCAGAGCAACTCCTGCAATATTGTCAGAATCTGACAGAAGAAAATCCGAAGTATGCCAAAGCGTGGATGTTGTACGGTTTAACGGCGGAGCGGCGCGGTCTTATTGAGGACGCCGCCAACGCTTTTCAGAACGCAACACAACTCGATTCCAAAGACACGGTTGCGCCGTTTTATCTTGGGGAACTCCGCATGGTTCAGGGGCGTCTTAGCGAAGCGATTGACGCATTGGAAATTGCCGCGCAACGTCAACCGACACGAACAGAAATTCGTGCGGTGTTGCAAACGTTGGGACGCGCTTACGAACGGTTCGGCGAACCCCAAAAATCGGCAGCCGTTTGGAATAAACTAGAGCAACTCTTTCCCGAAGACCCTGAAATGCTCGTTCAAATTGCGGAACTCTTAGAGTCGGAAAACCGTTTTGATGAAGCGTTGAAACGTTATGAAAAACTAATTGCTACTGCCGGTGACGAATTTTCACGTGTCCGTTATGTACTTGCTCTTGTTGATATTAAACTGAAACAGGGTAACGAGCAAGACGCATTAGAGAATCTGAATAAATTACTTGACCATCTTGCTCCCGAAAGTTGGCTTGCCGAATCGGTACGGGATCGGATTGAACGGATTTTCATTAGGAATAATGACATAACCGGTTTAGTTGAATTTTACCGTGCGCGGCTTGAAAAACATTCGACTGATTTTGAAGCGGTTCGGCGTTTGGCGTTGGCAATGCGGCAACTCGGTCAACTTGATGACGCCAGGCAATTACTTAGCACAACAATTGAAAAAACGCCGTCCCATATTCCGCTTCGGTTGACCCTGATTGATTTTCTGATTGACTTAAAGGAAATCGCCGCTGCCGTTGAACAATATCAGGTTATTGATCAATTATCACCCAATAACTCCGACTATCTAACCCGTTGGGGGCAACTTGTTCTCCAAAATGAGAATGTCAACGAAGAATCCCGCCAAGCGGAAGCGGTTAAAATCTGGTCAAGAATAACAGATGCCGATCCGACAAATCCGGTTGCCGCTGTCACAACGGCTGATTTGTTACTTCGCAACAAGATTTATAATGAAGCAGAACAATTTTATCAAAAGGCAATGGCTCTTCGTCCGAATGATACGGCGTATCGGGAATATCTGGCGTTATTTTATCATAGTCGGCGGCAAAAGGAAAAAGGTCTGGAAACATTGCGTCCGCTTGGAGAAGGTGACAAGCAAACAATAGATAATCTGGCGCAATTAGGCAATCTTTTGCAATCGCTCGGATACGCTTCGGAATCCTTTCAAACGTTTCAACGTGCCGCCGCGCTCTTTGCCGATGACTGGCAAACGCAATGGCGATATATTGAAGCGATGATTCGTCGAGGGACGCCGCCCGATATGGAAGAGGCGGCGCAACGTTTGACTCAGGCAGAACGTCTTGTCGAAACCGAAGAACAATTTGAAGCCTTTTTACAGCAGGAAGTTCAATTTCTAAAATCAACGCAAAAACTCGCCGAAACAACCGCAACTCTTGAAAAACAAATTGAAGAAATTCAAAATAACAAGGAATCCGTTTCACTTGTCCGTGCTTTTTGGCGGTTGGCGGTTTATCGTCAGGCGGAAGTTAAGATTCAGGCGGCAGTGACGGCGATTGAGAAGGCACTGGATGTTGAGCCATCTCCAAGTAACCGGCTTCGCCGGGTAGCCGCTGAACTGTTTGAACAAAACGGTGACGGCGAAAAAGCCCTTGAAGCGTATCAAATCTTAGCGGAGGAAGATACGGTGCGGCGGGTTGACCATCTTAAACATCTTATCTCTCTTCAAATTAAACTCGGTCAAATCGATAACGCCATCGAAACCGGACGCCGTTTAATTGGTCTTGGTTCCGGTAATCCGGCTTATCTTCGTTTTTACGCTGATCTTTTATTGAGTGTCGGGCGTCGGGAGGAAGGAATGGAGATTTTGCGGCAGGCGTTGCGGATGGAACCGGGCGATGTTACCACGCTCGCGCTTTTGGCACAAACATTGGCTCAAGACGGAAAAGGAAACGAGGCAATCGAAATCACTTGGCGGCTCTTTGAACGAACGGATAATTTGTCCGGGCAACTATCCATTATCAATACACTGACAGATTA
>JAISQH010000450.1 GCA_031274385.1 Planctomycetaceae bacterium
GTTCATTTTACTTGAAAATTCAGAAAAACAAAACGTCAGTAAACATTGGAAGTTTTAATGGACAACATATATTATTATGGGTCAATACAAGAAACACTCCATTTTGCTGTTGGATCCGAATAAACTCCACCAGTTAAACACATTTTACATGTTGATCCTGGGCTATAACCACTACAAACTAGATTTAGTGGAAACTCTTCACTTGGAACTGGAGTACTATTAGGTATGGTATTTATTGTCCCAGTGCAATTGAAGGTTGCAGAACATGGTACATAACTACCATCGTCTGTCTGCATATTTGTACTGTCAGAATTTGTATTGATAATAGCCCCTGATAGCCTTGTGTGTTGACCTGGACAATTTCCTGTGGAAATAGCTCCACAAGTATGGAAGCCATCTTGTATACAAGAAGCCAAATCTGGCTCTGGATAGCATCCCCCCGTTTCGCCGACAACACCATATATTCGATTCATCTCACTTTCAGAAACGATACCGATACCTTGCTCAATCGGTATTTTTTGTCCGCTCATACAAAATAAAAAGCAGACAGTACTGATAATTGTTAATACAAAAATACACAATAATAGATACATTCTTGTTGCTTTCATTTTTAAACTCCTCGTAAAAAAATTGTTATGAATTGTACCAATACAATTCAAGTGTTATCTGACTGAAACGCTTTTTACTATACCGTTTTCAATTTTCAGTACCGTTGGCGTTTCGACATACCAAACATTTGTCTGTTTCAGACTTCCCCACTGCCAAGGTCCACCGTCAAAACGACTTCGCAAGGCGTTTTCCGAATGCCCTGAAATTTCTAATAGGGCAACCTTTTCTCCTTCGGTGTTTACTGGAATACCGTTTGATTTCCAGTAAATCAGTTTCTTTTCGCATTTGGTACAGTCAGTTCCGTAAAGAACAACTAACCAATTCCCTTTACTCAAATCCGCTTGAATTATAGTATATTCCAATAATGGAAACTTTTTATCTATCCACTCTTGTGGATAAAGCATTACGACTTTGGCATCACCTACTACGCGTCCATTCGAGACTAAAGTCGTAGGTTCATAAGTCAGTATTGCCCATGTCAGCGGCATAGCAATTGCCAAGTAGGAAAACAACAAACTACTGATTATCGAAACTGGTAATACCTTATTGAATATTCTTTTCAGGATAATTGGTTCAGCTGTTACAGACCGACAAAAAGCCAATAAAACAACAACTCCTGTATCAAACGTCATTGTGATCCATGGGTTAACTGTTACTGCTCCAAAGCACCCACAGGATACTTCACCTGAAATCGCTTTATAAAATGAAACAATTGCAAATATTGAAAACAAACCGATGCTTGCCAACCATGTCAATTTTGGTAACAAACCAAAAATCAACCAAATACCGAAAAACAACTCAAATTCGACAACAAAATTATTGAACCACCGAGCGTACAAAAGACCTTCACCTAACAATGGTGTTGTTGCCAACTGGTAAGCCTTCAGTCCTGCCGCGATCAAAAGGATTGTCGCCACAACAAAGCGCATCACTGTCCAACGCCAATTGGTATCAACATGGCTTTTATTGATGCAAATATTTTGTTGGCAACATTTTGTATTCATATTTTGTACGAAATCAAAGATTAAATTTTCTTGTTTCGATGATGTTATTTTACACTCAATTTCTGAAAGGTCAATAGGAAAATCCCAAAATAATTAAAATATTTTTGTGCATATTTTATTTTAGTACGCACAACGAACCGTCGATGGCAAAATCGTTTTTTGTCCCGTTATTTTAACAGAAAAGAATAAATTTTACCAACAATTATTTTCTCTTTTGCAAAAGCCACTGATAAATTTCCGGCTTTGAATAAACTTCGTGCGTGATTCCGTGACCGGCACCTTTGAGCGTTGTTAATTTTGCTTCGCGGCATCCGATGGTTTGCATTGCCTCAATCATGTTTGACGAACATTCATAAGGGACAACATCATCCGCATCGCCATGAAACGCCCAAGTCGGAACGTTTTTTAATTGTTCAGCATTTTCAATGTTACCGCCGCCGGCAACCGGAATAATCGCGGTAAATCTGTTCGGAAATTCACAAGCGGTATGAAATGTACCAAAACCGCCCATACTCATGCCAGTTAAATAAATTTGTGACTCATCAATTTTCCAGCGTTTTCCTTCATCAGTTAATATTTCGTCCAGTAATCGGATTACTTGTTTGGGTTGCCAACCATGTCGGGGTGTCATCGGGCTGATTACGATAAACGGGAAATCCTTTGTTGCAATATTTCCTTTGACATGATGAACAAGGTCATGGTGTTTCAATTTTCGCATATTTTTTCCGGTTTCTCCGGCACCGTGCAGATAAATCAGGAGCGGACGCGGATTGCCAAAATCAGTATAACCTTTTGGTAAATGTAATAAATAATCATAACCACTTTTCGACACAAAACGATAAACCAATGTATTGCCGAAAAAATAGGTTTTCAAATCATAACAAATTCGTCCGGCAATGACTCCCACTGTAAGCAACCAAAAGCAAGCAAAAGTCAAAAAACCTTTTTGGGACAAGTTCTTTTTCAGCCATTTTTTTAGCCATTTGAATTTCATTTCCGTTTCCTTAATCGAATGACAAGAAACGGTAACAAACAACAAACCGGAATACCAAAATAAATGAACACTTCTCTCCAAGATCGTCCATCTAACACGACACCCGGAGGCGGCGATAACAGTGAATTTTTCTTTTGCGTGATCATCCAAGCAATTACTTTATGTTGTGACAATGCCGGAGTCCAAGCATCATGTGATGTTGCTCGAATTTCTGTTAAATGAGCATTACCGCCAGTGGTATTGACTTTCTTCACATAATCGCGCATTGCTTGAATCGGAACATGAGCATCTTCTGTACAATTAAAAGAGGAAATCGTAACATCGTTCGGCATTTGACCTACCGGAGGTGTTGCGGAAATATAAACAACTGCTGAAACCAATTGAGGATATTTTTGAATCAACTCCGTCGAACCAACAGCTCCACTACACATGCCAAATGTTGAAATTTTGTTACGATCAATCGGATATTCTTCGAGAATTTGCTCAAATATTTCCATTGCAATTGTAACAGGAGCATCGCCTTTACCTTCTGAAGAAACAGTGGTATTCCAATAAGGATTGTCTCTGGGACATTGTGTTATCAACATAAAAAAATCGAGACTCTTTGATCCAACCAAAGACGGAAGCGCATAATGGAGATGTGCGAGTTGTCGCTCATTATCGTCACCACTTTCGCCTTTGCCATGAAACCAAACTATCAGAGGGTACTGCTTACCGGAAACAATTTTGGGCGGACACCTCAAACGAAAACGAATCAATTCATTATTGTAACGTCCGCCAGTGTAGCGATAACCCAAGGCGTCAAAACAATCCTTCGCTTTGGGATTGGCGAGGTAACCATCGTCCGCATGTTTTTTCGACACCTCAGCGGCAACCTTGGTGATTTCACGTTTTGAAATGGACGAAATCTTGGCTTTACTCAACAGTTCCAATCGCCCATTCTTGAAAACCGGCAACTCTTCCGATGCAAGTAATGACTTGATTAGAAATATTGATGCTATAAAAACCAAGATGATTTTTGTTTGTTTTATTGTCATTTTAATTTTCCTGTAACGTGGTAATCCATTTCCATACCAAAAACGTCACAAACCCGATTATTACGAAAATCATGGTAAAAATCAGCAGTGCAACAAATGAAAACGTCCCATATCCTAACCAAAAATAAAGCGGATTGTAAAGCCGTCGCAATAATGAAAACCGATGTAAAAAAACGAAAATAATAAAGAGAAATGTTAACGTTCCACTTAATCGGCAAAACCATTTTGCTTCTTCCAAACTTTGCAAGTCAAAATCGTCATTGATGTACGTTTGATAAAGTAAAAACCAACGAACGGAAAAAACAGGAACACCAATAAGACCAAGAAAATACCACAAGGGCCAAGTTCGGAAATCAAGTAAATTGAACAGACACACTAATAGTGTATCTAAAATCGACGGTTTCAGGAAACAACCGATATTCAATAAGACGAGACCGGCGATAAATAGCCAAGTTGTCATACTGAATTTCCACCAAGGTTCGCTCGATGATTTCTGTAGCATTTGAGGTGATGTTGTATTTTTCATGATTTTTGTTTCCTATATTTGATGGCAATGTATAAAAGGACAGTAATTGTAACAACTGCCATCATCGGAGCAATCAACATTTTCCAATCCCAAATCCCGGTGATCATATAATTGGCAATCGGACCAACAATATAGGTCATATAAATGCCATAATAAATTCGTCTTCGAATTCTTTTGGCAGTCCAACCGGCAAGTAAAGCGACGCCGCCCAATATTCCTAACACAATAATTAACCGAATCCAACGCCGTTCCCGCCGAAAAAAATCAAATCGACATAAAATATCTGTTACAAACCAACAGACGATTCCCCAAAGGATCGGAACAGGCAACAGTGACCAATAACGTGGATCAATCAGGTAGAAAATCTTATTAATAGTACGTTTATTCAATTCAACGGTTTCGGAAAAAACGCCGATGTTGAGGACAATCAAACCGAAAATGAGAATCCAACCCATTGTACCAAACTTCCACCATGGACGTTTTTGTATCGGTTCTGTATTTGATGTAACTGATATTGGATTACTATTTTCCATTACAAAATTAATCACGTTGAATATTTTTTAACCGGCAGTCGGAAAGATTCGGCGTCGTGCTTTTTCTTCCTGAAGGAATTTGGCGGGAATCGGATCACCCGGTT
>JAISQH010000481.1 GCA_031274385.1 Planctomycetaceae bacterium
TACTTTGGAGTTTGTTCCCGCCCGGCTTTTTCGGAATGGTAATACTGCTTTTGACACTCTTGTCATTTCTCCGTCCCGCCTGGTCGCAACATCGCGAATTTGCCGATCAAAAAACAGGATAGTCTGAAATGTAACAGCCTCTTTTGTTTTTTGTGGAGTTTTCACATGGTGGATTTATTTTATCAAAATACCTGAAAGGGTCAAATAAAATCGGAGGTTTCCTTTCAAATGTAAACCTCCCACAAAATCCGAAACAATCAGAATTTTTAGAATGACCCTGAAAGGGGCGTCTAATTGGGAAACCCTTTCAGGGTTTTGTCATAATTGCGTTTCCGTTCCGGTGGTGAACGGAGGAAAAATTTTAGAATGATACCTTCGGGGTCAGAAAGAAATAAGACGCGTTTTTATTTCCAACCTTTTAGTTCATTTTGTTGTTTCGTTTTTTTCGGTTCTCAAAAAAAGGAAAAACCGAATTTGATTGTGGTGTAAGTATAGTAGTTGACAGCCGGTCAAGTGACTTACTCCCCACTTCCCACTCCCCACTCCCCACTCTCCATTCCCCACTCTCCACTCCCCACTCTCCCCTGCGCTTCACGGAGTAAACGTTCGATTGTTTTGGCGTCTTTTGATTGTAAAGCGTTGGTCAGTTCATGGAGTTGAGATTCAAATCGGCGAAAAGCGTTGAGAATGTGATCGTTGTTGTCCAAAAGAATATCGCACCAAACCTCCGGCGAACCAGCCGCAAGCCGCGTCATTCCGGCAAATCCGGTGCCAGTCAACTGTTGTTCGTCCGCCTGCAACATTCGCGTTAAAATAACCGAAAGAATATGCGGAAAATGCGAAGTCACCGCAAGAATCTCATCATGCCGCGCCGCATCCATCTCAATCACACGCGAACCAAGCATTTCCCAAAATTGCCGTAAAAGATGGATGTTGTGTTGCGAATGATGTTGTGTCGGCGTCAGAACCGTCAGCCGATCACGGAACAACTCCGCATCAGCCGCATCAGGACCACTTCGCTCGCTTCCGGCAATCGGATGAGAACCAATAAAACGGAAATCGGAAATCGCCCGAACCAAATTTTCCTTCGTACTGCCAACATCCGTTATAAGCAATTGTTCCGAATGACCAAAATGTTGTATCACGCCCAAAACGTTGCGGGTAATCTCCCCAACCGGAGTACAAACAACAACAAGCGTCGGAAACTCCCCAACCAAATTCGGAATGGCTTCAAAGGACTGATACGCAACATCAATAATCCCGTTTCGGGAAGCAATTGCCAATGTTTTTTCGGTACGACCAACCCCAATAATTGTTCGGGCTACACCGTTTTTTCTGGCTGCCAAACCAATCGAACCGCCAAGCAAACCAACTCCAATAATAATCAGACGTGAAAACACTTCGTTCGTGGTCAAAATTGTATTTATTTTAAAAAGTTCCGGGCAGAACCATCTCAATCCCGTTGGTTTAATTCGGCGTAGTCAATCCAAACGGTTGGAACCGGTTCGTATTGTTTTGCTTCTTCATCGGTTTTCGGCGGTTCAAGCGGCCGCACAACACGGAAACCAACATAAGCCGCGTCAGTGACCCACCAGATACTTTGCGGGAATTGCGGGTCTTGTTGTTTCCAGGTTGTTTCCGAATAAAGCCGCCGTGCTGACCGGAGATTGGCGGCTTCGTCATCTTCACAATTGCCGCCGCGAGCAACCTGACCAAAACCATCGCCTTTGAGCGGTTTCACCGGAGCACCAAACGAATCAGGTTTTCGGTTGGCGTATGTTTTCACGTCGAACTGTTCAAGAACCCATTCGGATAAATTACCGTGCATATCATAAAGTCCCCATGCGTTCGGTTTTTTGGTCTTAATTTTTTTGGAAGCCCCGTCGCTGTTCTCGAAAAACCAGGCGTAATCATCGAGTTTGCTTTCGTCATCGCCGAAAGAATAAGCAGTCGTCGAACCGGCACGGCAAGCGTATTCCCATTCGGCTTCGGTCGGAAGCCGGTAATAACGCCCCGTAATCATGGTCAACCACCGGCAATAAAGTTGAGCGGCATACGCGGTCATGCCGCTTGCCGGATAACCGATTTTTCCGGCATTGTCGTGGCTGATCGAACTAATATCGTAAGGCGGAGTCGGAGAAGCCAACGCATCCGCTAATTTTTCCCGATCAGTAAGACTGGCTTTATTTTTTCGGCTGTCCCGCAAGATTTTAAGAGCAAATTGTTCGAATTCTTTCCAGGTTGTTTCGTGTTCTTCGATCCAAAACGGTTTGATGGTGACTTCGTGTTGCGGACTTTCGTCATCGCGTCGTCCTTTTTCCTTTTCAGGGCTGCCCATCAAGAATGTCCCGCCTTTAATCGGAATCATCTTGAATGTTTGTTCGGAACCGGCAATTTTTTCAAGATACGGTTTCATGTCGGTTTCTGTTTTGGCGTCGGCATCAGCAACCGGAACCGGTTCTTTGAGAAATTCCAATGGCGATTTGAAGAACGGATTTTTGAGATTTTCCCGTTTCCGCGCGGAGATTTCCTGAGTTATTTTCGGCGCAACCGCTGTCGGAACAGGGACAAACGATGTTTCCGCAGGAGCCGGAGTTACCGGAGTTGTTGTGCCGGGCGAAACGGACGGCGGCGGCGGAACCGGTTTGGTTGATTCACGGCAATGGCTGCCGGAAACGGTCACAATCAAAATAGTCAACAAAACAGGAATCGATATTTTTTTCATAGAACAATCCTCGTAACAATAGGGAAAAAAAAGGAGAAAACACGGAAACCATCGCCATTTCCAAAACCAAAATGGAATCTCCGCCTTCCGCAAAACAACGAAGTTGCTATTCTACCAAACACATTAAAAATGAAAAGAAGTTGGTAAAGAATTTTCTGATGATTTCATTTTTTGTGGGGCTTCATTTTAGTAGGCAGTAGTCAGTTGTTAATTAAAGTCATTATTTTTCCAAAGTACCCTTAGTCATCATTTTTCCCTAGTCGCGCAGCGACGGCATGATGCATAACCGGCGGTGTA
>JAISQH010000492.1 GCA_031274385.1 Planctomycetaceae bacterium
GACGTTTGTTTATCCGAATGTTTCCTCATAAGTCGATCACCTCGATTCCGCTCGAAACCCGAATGGGAAAAGGAAAAGGTGAACCGGAATACTGGGCGGCAGTCGTCAAACCGGGAACAATTATGTACGAAATTTCCGGTGTGCCGGAAGAAACCGCCAAAATGTGTTTCAATCGTTTAGCCCATAAAATGCCGGTTAAATGTAGATTTGTAAAACGAAAGGCAATGTGATGAAAACGACCAGAATATCCGAATTGCGGGATATGAGTTCAGACCAACTCGAAGTGGTTCTCAAAGACGCCAAAGAGACGTTGTTTCGTCTTCGTCTCCAAGCCCGTATGGAACGCCTCGATTCCCCAAGTGAACTCAAAAAAAATAAACGATTGATTGCAAAAATCCTGACACTCAAATCGTTACGATCAAAAACACAGGAAAATAAACAAGCAAAATAGCCGTATAGAAACGAGGTACTCCGAATGCCCAAACGAGTTGTGATTGGTGTCGTAACAAGCGACAAAATGAAAAAAACACGGCGAGTCGAAGTCTCTCGCTTAGTTAAATATCCGAAGTACGGAAAATACGTCAAGCGCCGTACCGTTTGTTATGTTCACGATGAAGAAAATACGTCCGCTGTCGGTGATACGGTCGAAATCGTAGAAAGTCGTCCGATGTCCCGATTGAAACGCTGGAAACTTGTTAATGTTGTGTCGAAAGGAAACGTGATTGATGTTGCGGCTCTCCGCGCTGCCGCCAAAGATGTTGCTGCCGATACAAAATAGTCAAAAAATATTTGTACCGAAAATGTTATTTTCCGAAAAAAATTCATAAACATATATCAATATAGGGTAGGTTGGTTATGATCCAGATGCAGACCAGATTAGATGTTGCCGATAACACCGGGGCAAAAGAGTTGATGTGTTTCAAAGTCCTTGGAGGAACTCATCGACGTTTCGCCGGACTTGGTGATATTATTGTATGCTCTGTTAAGTCCGTGATTGCGGGAAGCAATATCAAAAAAGGTGCCGTTGTCAAAGCCGTTATTGTTCGTACAAAAAAGGCTTACCGGCGCGAAGATGGGAGTTATGTTAAATTTGATTCCAACGCTGCTGTTTTGATCGATAATAATAAAAATCCGATTGGAACCCGTGTTTTCGGTGCAGTTGCCCGCGAACTCCGTGAAAAGGATCGAAAGAAAAAAGGAAAAGGAAAAGCCCACGGCGAAGAAGGTTTTGTCAAAATCATTAGTCTCGCCAGCGAAGTCGTCTAAAAGATTTATTATTTCCGTTAGTGCTATGCGAATAAATAAAGGTGATCAGGTTCTTGTCCTCATTGGAAGGAACAGCGGTAAAAAATCCAGAGTCGTTTCCGTTGATAAAGAGAACGGAAAAGTGACTGTGGAAGGGGTGAATGTTGTCCATAAACATGTTCGCCGCAGCCGCCGTAATCCGCAAGGAGGACGGCTCTCTATGGAGATGCCGATTCCGATTTCAAATGTTAAGATAATCTGTCCCTCTTGTTCCAAACCAACCCGTGTTGGTGCCCGGTTTGACGGAGACGGTACAAAATATCGCATTTGTAAAAAATGTAATGCGAATATCAGTATCATTGCTCCGCCTAAGAAACATGTTACAAAATAATTGTTATTGTTAACCAATCGAACGCTACAACCTGCCTAATAAAACTGTTGGAGTTGCGTACAATGCCGCAACAGGAGAATCAGAACTATGGCAACGCCTCGTTTGCAAGAAAAATATCAGAAAGAAATTATTCCGGCACTTAAAAAGAATCTCAAACGCGATAATATCATGTCGCTTCCGAGACTTCAGAAAATTGTTGTGAATATGGGTGTCGGCAGTAACCTTAATGAGAAAAAATATATGGAGGAGGCTGTCGATGTGCTGACTCAGGTTACCGGACAAAAACCGGTTGTAACCAAAGCACGAAAATCAATTGCGAATTTTAAGCTTCGTGAAGGAATGAATGTCGGTTGTATGGTAACGCTTCGCGGTTCCAGAATGTACGAATTTATGGATCGCCTCATTTCCATTGTGTTGCCGCGTGTTCGTGACTTTCAAGGGTTAAATCCTAAAAGTTTTGATGGTCATGGTAATTACAATCTTGGTTTGACGGAGTTCCTTGTTTTTCCTGAGTTGAACCCCGATAAGTACACTAAAAGTCAAGGTATGAATATCACTTTTGTTAGTCGTGGCGGTAACGATAACGAATCGCGTGAAATGCTCCGGGCTTTCGGAATGCCTTTTCGTGCCGATGCTCCGCAAAAACGTAAAAAGTAGTAAGAAGTTTGGGAGTTTATATTAAATATTTCAACATTAAGAATGAAAATGGATCGTTTATCAATATTTTTCAATTTTTAATATTTTTTAATATTCTAATATTTGTAACTTCTTAACACCTAATTCCTTAATAATATGGCAAGTATAGCAAAAATTAATAAAGCGAAAAGTACGCCGAAATTTTCCAGCCGAAAGGAAAATCGTTGCCAACTTTGTGGTCGTCCCAGAGCGGTTTATCGGAAATTCGGTATTTGTCGAATTTGTTTCCGTAATCTTGCCAATCAAGGCTTGATTCCCGGCGTCAAAAAATCAAGCTGGTAAAGGGAGAAAAAATATTATGATGACCGATCCAATCGCTGATATGTTGACTCGTATTCGTAACGCTGTTCGAATTGAAAAAGCGGCTGTGGATATTCCGTTTTCTGTTGAGAAAAAGGGAATTGCCGATGTCCTGAAACGTGAAGGTTATATTTGGGACTGGGAAGAAATCGAAGCAAAACCGGTTTCCTTACTCCGTGTCCATCTCAAATACGGTGCGAACGGCGAAAAGATCGTCAATACGATCAAACGAATCAGCAAGCCGGGTTGTCGGGTTTATGCTTCAACATCTGACTTGAAACCGGTTTTGAACGGATTGGGAATCCGTGTTCTCAATACGAATCGCGGTATTTTGAGTGATCGTGAAGCCAAATTGAAAAACGTTGGCGGTGAAGTTATTTGTACAATTTGGTAATCAATTGTAATCAATTGGTTTTGATAAATATTAGTAAATAGATTTCAATTTCGAATCGTTTTTCGTGTTTTTCGTGGTTAAAAATTAACATGTCAAGAATTGGAAAAAAACCGGTTATTGTTCCGAAAAGCGTCAAGGTTTCCATTGAAAACCGAAACGTTATCGTTGAAGGACCGCTTGGAAAACTCGAACAATCGTTCAGTCCGAATGTCAAAGTTGATTGGGACGCCGCTTCAGGAGTGATTCAGGTTGAACGAGCAAACAGTTCCCGCGAAGCGGCTGCGATGCACGGGCTTTATCGCGCCCTGTTTCAAAATATGGTTGTCGGCGTGACAACCGGTTACGAAAAGAAACTCGAAATTTTTGGAACCGGTTATCTTTTTGCTGTTCAGGGAAAGGTGTTACAAATTCGTGCCGGTTTTGCCCACGAAGTTCAAATGCCGGTTCCCAATGGTTTGACGGTGGCGTGTCCCGATCAAACTCATGTCAGTATTAAAGGAATTGACAAACAAATGGTTGGTCAATTTGCTGCCGAAGTTCGTTCCGTCCGAAAAGCCGAGCCGTATCTCGGCAAAGGAATTAAATACGACGGCGAAGTGATTCGACGTAAAGAAAGTAAAGCAGCGGCGAAGAAATAATAATTGTTGCCATTATTCTTGGCGATTTTTATCTAATTGTTAATCGTAGGTGAGTTGTTTTTTTGTAACGCAGTTGAAAATTGGTTCCGTATTTTATCAAGTTCCGTATTTTATCAATGTTTGGGTGTTTCCGTGAAAAAATATCAGCAAATCAACAGGCAACGGCGTAATCGGGCGTTTCGGGTTTCCAACGCTGTCAAGCGGTTTTCAAACCGTCCCCGACTTTGTGTGTTTCGTAGCAACACGAACATTTACGCTCAAATCATTGACGATGAAGCCGGAAAAACGCTTGTTTCCGCCGGAACGCGGGATAAGGCGTTGAGAACGGAAATAGCCAACGGCAGTAATTGTGTTGCTGCCGAAAAAATCGGGGAAACAATTGCTAAAAAAGCACTTGATGCCGGAATTACGAAAGTCGCGTTTGATCGGCATGGCTTCAAATATCATGGTCGGATCAAAGCGTTGGCTGATGCGGCACGCAAAGTTGGTCTCGACATCGGTGCTGCCGGTGAAGAGAAAGTAAAAGACGATTCCAAATCCGCTCCGAAAAAACAAAAAACGTCCAAAAACGATAAAATCGCTGCCAAAGTGTCTTCCGGTAAAGCAACAAGTAACAAAAAAGCAAAATAACTAAATAAAATAACTTTAGTACGAAAAAATGAGTTCTACAACAAACGAATCAACCCAAGGCGGTCTTGTTGACAAAGTCGTTAAAATTAAACGTTGTGCTGCTGTGGTTAAAGGCGGGCGCCGTTTTAGTTTTGCTGCGATGGTTGTTGTTGGCGATGGTAAAGGTCGGATTGCTTGGGGTTACGGTAAAGCCAACGAAGTTCCTCCGGCTGTTGACAAAGCAGTGAAAGACGGTTCGCAAAAACTCAAACAGGTTCAACTGAACGGAACAACCATTCCGCACGAAATTACCGGTCATTTTGGTTCGGCGCGGGTTGTTCTGGTTCCGGCAAGTCCCGGAACCGGTGTGATTGCCGGAGCCGCTGTCCGGGCAGTCTGCGAAGCTTGTGGTATTCACGATATTTTGACTAAGAGTTATGGTACATCAAATCCGACCAATGTTGTCAAAGCAACGATTGACGCTTTGTTGCACTTACGAACCCAAACGGAAATCGAACGACTACGAGGAGTCTCTTTATGAATATAAATGATGTCAATAAGGCGGCGAAAGCCTCACGAAAACGCAGACGGGTCGGACGTGGTATCGGTTCCGGTCGCGGAAAAACGAGTCAACGCGGTCACAAAGGTCAAGGTTCCCGATCCGGTTCGTCCATGAATCCTGTGTTCGAAGGCGGTCAGATGCCGCTCGTCCGGCGTATTCCCAAACGAGGATTCAATAACAAAGGTTTCGCCGATGCCGTGATTGGCGTTAATGTTGACGATCTCGAAATTTTCTTTGAAAAAGGAGAAACAGTCACACCGCAACGACTTAAAGAAAAAGGAGTTGTAAAAAAAGTGTTTGACAAGATTAAAATTCTCGGCAACGGCGAATTGACAAAATCACTTGATGTTTCGGCTCATTCTTTTTCCGCAACCGCTCAAAAGAAGATCGAAGCAGCCGGAGGAAAGGTGATCGTTTTGCCTCCTAAAAAACCGGTTGTTAAAAATAAAATGGGTTCACGAAAAAAAACCGGTGCCAAATCCTGAAATAGACCGTCAATGTCGGACTCAATTTCCTTTTTCCTAGAGTCCTGCGGTTCCGGTTTGATACTCGATAAAAGATCAATTCCATGTTCCAGAAAATCCGAGTCATATTTTCGATTCCTGAACTTCGTCAAAAAATCCTGTTGACGCTTAGTCTTTTAGCGGTTTATCGCATTGGGTGGTGGATTCCATTGCCGATTGTTGATGTTGCGAAAATGCGCGATTTTTGGGCTGGTCAACAAGGTCTCGGTTCTTTGATGGCTCAGATTTCGGTTTTTACAGGAACCTCGTTTGAACAATTAACGATTTTCGGTCTTGGCATTATGCCGTATATTTCGGCATCAATTATTTTCCAACTCTTGGCAACAGTTTGGGAACCGCTTGAAAAGTTACAAAAAGAAGGCGAAAGCGGTCGGAAAAAAATCAATGAATATACTCGATACGCAACTGTTGTTATTTGTTTGTTCCAAAGTTTCTTTTACGTCTTAACAGTGGGGCGGATGGGACTTTACAACGAAGCCATTCTCAATCCTGACGGTTCATTACCGCTTGGATGGCTTATGACGGCTGTTGTCGTAATGACCGCCGGTTCCGCATTTTTGATGTGGCTCGGCGAACAAATCGACGAATACGGAATCGGTAACGGAATTAGTCTTTTGATTATGGCGGGGATTCTTGCCAACCTTCCGTCTGCGATTCAGAAACTCGGCGGACAACTTTATAAACCGGAAACCGGTTTTCGGTTAGGTTCCGATAATTCGCAATTTGGTGTTGAGATTTTGCTCGTTTTAGCGGCATTGTTTATCGCTGTTGTGGTTGGCGTGATTTACATTACAAAAGGTCAACGCCGAATTCCAACACAAAGTGCCAAGCATATTCGCGGACGAAAAACATTCGGCGGAAATCGTCAATACCTTCCGCTCAAAGTGAATCAGGCTGGTGTTATGCCGATCATTTTTGCCAGCAGTTTGTTGCTTTTCCCGCAAGCGTTTTTCGGAGTTGTTGATGGACAAAGTTTGACGGGTTGGTTTGGAGCGTTTGTCAGAGTATTGCACGATATTTTCCAACGGCAAACGTTTTCTTATATCATTTTGTTTGTGATTGGAATTTATTTTTTCTGTTATTTTTGGACGGCTGTTACTTTCAATCCGAAAGATATGGCTGAAAATTTGAAAAATTACGGTTCATTTATTCCCGGTTATCGACCGGGCACAACAACCGCGAACTACCTCGAAAAAGTGATGGTTCGAATTACTTACGTTGGAGCATCGTTCCTTGCCCTCATTGCCATTTTGCCGCAAATTATTTCAACCGTCATTGTCGGAACAGAAAACTATATGTTGGCGGGATTCTTCGGCGGAACAAGCCTTTTAATTGTTGTGAGCGTGATTATTGATCTTGTTGATAAAATTGACAGCCATCTCGTCATGCGAAATTACAAGGGATTACTCGAAAAAACCAAATAAATTTTAACCATCCATTATCAAATCATTTCAAATGCGAATTATATTTATCGGTCCCCCCGGAGCAGGCAAGGGAACTCAAGCGGAAAAAATTATTGCCAAATACAAACCGGCTCACCTTTCAACCGGCGACATGTTACGCGCGGCGCGGGATGCCAAGACGAAAATCGGTCTTGAAGCGGAAAAATATATGTCCGGTGGTCAACTTGTTCCTGATGATGTCATTATTGGTATTATTTCAGATCGGTTACAAGAACCGGATTGCCAAGCCGGTTATTTGCTTGATGGTTTTCCACGAACCATTGCTCAAGCGGAAACCCTTGACAAAATGCTTGCGGGCAAAGGAACGCCGCTTGATGTGGTTCTCGAACTTCGTGTCCCGGATGAAGAATTGTTTCGCCGTTTAGCCGGACGCGGGCGGGCGGATGATAAACCGGAAGTAATTCGTGAACGTTTAGTCGCTTATAATAACCAGACAAGTCCGTTGATCGACTATTACAGCAAACAAGATTTACTTAAAACAATTGATGGTCTCGGAAGTGTGGACGAAATTTTTGCAAGAGTCGAAAAGATACTCGATCATTTTAATTAATTGTTAATAGTTAATAGTTAAGAATTAATAATTAATGGTTAGGTTTACGCCGGAAAATATGATAACGTTTTTTGAGAAAATGTTAAAATTGAGGAAAATCTGAACCATGCTTTCGTATAAATCCGCGATTGAAATCGATAAGATGAGAAGGGCGGGATTGTACGTCTGGCATGCGTTACAGATTGCCAAAGGTCTTATACGTCCCGGAATTACAACCGGTGAGGTAGATGCCCGAATCGAGAAATTTTTCGATGACAAGAAAGTAATCCCTCTTTTCAAGGGAGTTCCCGGTAAGGTTCCGTTTCCAGCCGTAGCCTGTATTAGTGTTAATGAAGAAGTTGTTCATGGGATACCCGGTTCTCGGAAACTTATTGAAGGTGATATTGTTGGAGTTGATATTGGGTGCAAAATCGGAGGTTGGTGCGGTGATTCTGCGGTAACTTTTCCTGTCGGTAAAATTTCAGATAAAAAACAACATCTCCTTGATGTAACAGAACGAGTTCTCCAAATCGCCATTGAAGAAATTCCTAAAGCGATTTATTGGAATGAAGTTGCCCGGAAGATGGAGAGTTATGCCAAAAAGAACGGTTATTCTGTTGTTGAAACGCTTGTCGGTCACGGGATTGGTCGTGAAATGCACGAAAATCCCCAAGTTCCGAACTACGTTTCGCACGAAATTCTCCGTAGCGGCGATTTCAAGTTAGTACCGGGTCTTGTCATCGCTGTTGAACCGATGGTGAATGCCGGAACAAAAAATGTTCGTGTACTTAGTGATCACTGGACAATTATTACAGCAGATCACAAACCGAGTGCCCACTTCGAACATACATTGGCAGTGACCGCTTCAGGAGTTCGTGTCCTGACCGGTCAGCCTGAAACAGAAGAAGAAAAAATAGATATTGCCCCTTATTTGACGTTTTGAACCCATTCTTTTTGAGAAAAGTTTTTTTCAAGAGGGAGGGACTACTTGGCAAAGGGTTTGTCAAGCCTTAAAATAATTGACTCTTTCAGTGAAAATTTTGATGTTGCCATAAACGATCCTGAAAATTACGTTGTAATTCATTCAAGACAAAGAGTTTAAAGGTAAAACTATGAAAGTCAGAGCAAGTGTTCGTCGGATTTGTGAAAATTGTAAAGTGGTGAAACGTCGTGGACGGGTTTATATTATTTGTGTTAATCCCCGTCACAAACAACGTCAAGGTTAGTTTGTTTTTATCGCTTACGTACTTTTTTTGGGAGATCA
>JAISQH010000566.1 GCA_031274385.1 Planctomycetaceae bacterium
CGAAAGTACGGTCTCTGCCGCTTTGGTGCCGCGTTTAGCGGGGCAAATTGAATTGAGTCATTTAACGTTTGGTTATTCGGAATTGTTGCCGCCGATTTTGGACGATATTTCGTTTCGTATTGAACCCGGAGAATTTGTTGCGGTTGTCGGTGAAAGCGGAGCCGGAAAAAGTACGTTGCTCCGGTTGTTGCTCGGTTTTGAAAAACCGAGTCGCGGTTCTGTTTTTTACGATGGTTACGATATGAACAATGTTGATGTTCGTTCGTTGCGTCAACAGTTTGGTGTTGTTCTGCAAAGTGCGGGAATTATGAACGCTGATATTTTTAACAATATTGCCGGTGGAACAGGTTGTTCGCTTGACGATGCGTGGGAGGCGGCGCGTCAGGCGGGAATAGCCGACGATATTGCCCAAATGCCGTTGAAAATGAGTACACCGGTTTCGATGAACGGCGGAACCATTTCCGGCGGACAACGGCAACGAATCATGATTGCAAGAGCAATTGTAACAAACCCCCGTATTTTATTCATGGACGAAGCAACAAACGCGTTGGATAATGTATCACAAGCGGTTGTTGCGGAAAATATCAATGCGTTAAAAATCACCCGTTTTGTCATCGCCCACCGTTTAAGTACGATACGAAAAGCCGACCGGATTTTTGTTTTGCAAAATGGTCGAATCGTTCAAACCGGAACATTTGACGAACTTTCCAATCAAAACGGACTCTTCCAAAATTTGATGAAACGGCAAAAAACGAATTGACCCGCTTGACAGTTACGGCAAATATGATAGCCTTTGTCAAAAATCTGTCTCGCGCGTTGCGGATTAGATTGATGTTCCAACCGAATTGCTCTGTTGGTAACATTTACTCACCATTTTTGAAAGGAAAGATTATCATGTCAAACTGGACTAAAGAAGAAATCGACAAACTTCGCCAAACCATCAGTGCTAAAGCGGCGTTCGATAAGGAATTTCGCAAAGAAATCCTTGCCAATCCTGCTTCTGTCATCGAAAAATTAGCCGGAAAGAAAATTCCCGACAGTTTTACTTTCGATGTTATTGAGAGTAAACCGGGTAAGGTTACGACCTTCGTTTTGCCGAATTTTTACGGCGATAAACTCGGTCAGGAAGAACTTGCTGCCATCGCCGGCGGTCGCCATGATGTTACAGCCGCTAACACCAATGTTGTTGCCAATGCCGAAGTTACCGCCAATGCTGTGGAAGTAACGAATGCGGCAACATCAAGCAATGTCGCTGCGGAAGCTGAGGTGGCTGCGGTTGCCGCGATTGTGATTGCTCCTGCCATCGTTGCCTAGTGATCGGCAGTCATCAATGTTCACGGGATTTTTTTACAACCGCTGACCTTTTACTCAACTGATGTTGCCAGTAGGAACAGACTTAAGTCGTGGTGTATTGCTTGTCAATATGCCGTTTGCGAACGCGAAATGTCCGTCTTTAGCATTAGGAATTTTACATGCCCTTTTGCAACAGAATAGAATTCCTGTTCGTTCTGCTTACGGCAATCTCCATTTTCTGGAACAATATTCGGAAAAGGTTGGCGGTTTGTCTCGTCTGATACAATATCTGTTTCTTTTTGGGGAAACATTGTGTCATCACGCTTTTTTTCCTGAAAAACCAACCATTCAAAATGTTGCTTTCAAACTCTCCTTGACGTACAAAGAATCCCCTGATTTGCAAAAAGCCTTTGAGCAAGTCCAGGTTTATGCTGATGAGTTTATCACCGAATATGCCTCTGAAATTGTTGCGATATCGCCTGCGGTGGTTGGTTGTACTTCATTGCTGTTACAACATCTTCCTGCCGTTTTGTTACTCAAAAAGATCAAAGAAGCCAATCCGAATATTATTACACTTATCGGTGGTGCCGGTCTTGACAGCGAGATGGGGATTGCCAATCATCGTCAATTTTCTTGGCTTGATTATGTTGTTTCAGGTGACGGCGATGCGGTGATTGTTCCGCTTTGCCGTGAATTGATCGAACATGGTTTCCTTCGTAACGATAACATCCCAAACGGCGTACTCACACCTCAACACCGGCAAATCGGTTATCCAACGATTACTCCGCGTGCTTTCTTTGAAGACCTTGATTCCTTACCGTTTCCCAATTACGATGATTATTTTGATACATTGCGTCACAGTTCGGTGCTGAGCCGAAGTATTCGTCCGTCTTTGATTTATGAGTCGTCACGCGGCTGTGCTTGGGGACAAACCGGCGGTTGTCATTTTTGCGGATTGAGCGGTAAAACGCATCGTTATCGTGTCAAAAAACCGGAGAAAGTTCTGGCTGATTTTGAAGCCATGACAAAAAAGTACGGAATCAAATCGTTCGAAATGACAGACAACATGATGCCGCCGGAGTACGAAAAATCCTTGTTACCAAAACTGATTGAAAAAGGTTCTCCCTACGAATTGTTTTATGAAATTCGTCCGAATACAAAGAAAACGTTTTTCCAAACGATGCGGCAAGCCGGTGTGATGGGATTACAACCGGGTATTGAAAGTTTTTCGACTCCGCTTTTGAAGTTGATGAACAAAGGAATTGTCTCTTGGCAAGCGGTTCAATGTTTGAAATGGTGTCGCCAGTACGGTTTTTGGACATCTTGGCATTTGATGTGGAATTTTCCTGAAGAAAAGCCGGAATGGTATCAATCAATGACCGACTTGGTTCCGCATCTGATGCATCTTCAACCGCCGGGAGGATTGAATAAGATGAATTATTGCCGGTTCAGTCCTTTTTTTCAGAAGTATAAAGAACTGATTCCGTTGGAGCCGGATGCCGACATTCGATTGGCTTATGACTTCGATGATTTTGACACAGATTTATCGTATCGTTTTAATCGTGCCAATGATTTTCCCTCTGGAATTTGGCAGCTTGCTTTGTCGGAAATCCACGTCGGTGAATTATCGCAATTCATTATTTATTGGCAAAATGTGTTCAAAAAAGGTATCTTGCCGGAGTTATTCGGAACAAAACAGGAAAACGGTCATGACACGGGCGTGTTACGGATTTGTGACACCCGTCCGGCTGTTGTCAAAATAGCGGCAGGCAACATTGTTCTCGTCCGTATGCAGAAATCGCAAAAGGAATACCTCCTGAATGAAACCGAAGCGGCAATGTTGTATTTTTGTGACGACGCTCCATTGGAGACGGTGTTTGAAGAACATTGGGGAGAACAAGGAAAACGATTTTTAAAACAATATGAAACGGCGCATATTATAGAAAAACTCGACGGCAGACTTGTTTCGTTGGTATTATGTGATCCGGTTTCGCCCATACCGCCTGCCAAAGATTTGCCTTTTGGAACAGTTAGTTAGTAACCCGTACAAAAATCAAGGACTAATTGTAATTTTTTTGCGGATATACTCATTCCATTTTCGTTTTTCGTTTTTTTTCCGTTCCGTTATTCTATTATGCTTTTTAATTCCTTTTATTCACGAAACACGTTTCAGAAACAACAATTCGATGATTTCATTCGTTGTAACGGCGAAAAATATCGGCGGATCATGGACGAGCCGGGCGATACGGATGATGATTACCGGCGAACCGTTGCTGAGATGAAACGGTTTCTCGAAGCATTCACCGGCAAAGCCAGTGTCCGTCAGCGTTGTAAAGAAATTCATGAAGCTCAACGTGTTGCCGAAGAATTGGGGCTTTCGATTGATGTCAATGATTTTCGTATCGTTTGGGACACGCCGTTTTTACAGACTTATGAAGGTTCTTTGTGGTTGTGCGCGGGCGAGGCTGTTAATCGGCATCGGAGTTTTATTCAGGAAAAAATCGAGCATCGGGGACAACTTCAGCAAGAATTATGTGTTCCGAAAAATGAGCGTTTGCGGATTTGGCGGCGGCGGCAAATGAACCGCATTTATTCCGAACTCGGTATCGGCGCGGCAAAAGCGAACATCCATACGCCACTTAGTTTTGAGTTGAGTGACGGGTGCAGTGTTGGATGTTGGTTCTGCGGAGTTGCTGCGAAGAAGAAAAACAGCGACTTTTTGTACACGCCGGACAACATCAAACTTTGGCGGAATATTCTTGAATTTTTCAAGGATTTTCTTGGCAATGCCGCTTCAACGGGAACTTGTTATTACGGTACAGAACCGCTCGATAATCCTGATTACGAAAAATGGTGTAACGAATACGCCGATGTTCTTGGCACATTTCCGCAAACAACAACAGCAATCGCGATGCGGGATGTTGAACGAACGCGGCGTTTGCTCAAACATTCACGTAAACGCGGCGCAAAAATCAACCGCTTTTCAGTCTTGAATGAAAAAACGCTCAATGAAATCCATGCAGCTTTTTCGCCGCTCGAACTGCTTTACACTGAATTATTGATGCAAAATATGGAATCCGTATCGTTATTCAGTCATTCAGGACGAGCAAGAGAACATTCGGAAATGATCGAAAAGAAAGCGTTAAAGTCAGGGATTGACCAGCCGAACTCTCCGGCTTCGATTTGTTGTATATCTGGTTTTCGTATCAATATGGTTCGTAAAACGATTGACCTTCTTACACCATGCACCGCCGATGAAACGCATCCGCTTGGCGAGTATTTATTGGCAACCGGTTCATTTGAGAGCGTCGGCGACATTGAAACCTTCGTTAAGGAATGGACGAACGACATTATCGTTTCAAGATTGATGCCGCGTAATTTAGCGGCGTTCCGACCGGATTTAACAACAGAATTGGATACGGAAAAAAATCTTTTGACATTGAAAAACGGCAACGGAACATTTACTTATACCAATCCGCTTATTCCTTTGCTCTACAAACCGTTACAGGCTGGAAATCAAAGTGTTTATCAGATTGCGGAGAATATTTGTGAACAGAATTCGGAATTTTCGATGGATCAGGTGTTTGCTTATTTGGATATTTTGTTTCAAGACGGTTTTCTTAACGAATCGCCGGAATTTTTTCACACACGAAAGTTTGAATACACACCGCAATAAATGTTTCACATACGGTTCTTTCGTTGCCGCAAAAGCGTTAAAGTTACCAATTCCGGTTGAGTACTTCCGTAAGGTAAGGCGGCGAACGAGAGTGAAATTTCAAGTACAAGTAACTCAAAACGATGCTTAATGGATTCAGTTTTGTTCCGATTGACAAGATGAATGTTCGGTTTTTTGTTCCGATTTGTCCGGCGGCATACCGTCAACGCTTGTTGATGAACGCTTTTCAATATCCCGCCGGTTTGAACGGTATCGGGGCTGTTAACAAAAATACGAAAGCCGTCGGTCTTATTTATACGTTACGTAATCCTGATTCGGACGACGAGTATTTGCGTGCGTTTAACAGCCTTATTCCTCCGCCAGACGGTTTGGAAATTTTGAAACGTTTATTGCGGCAACTCATTGAACAAGCCGTGAAACGAAGTAGCAAAACAATCACGGCAAGTTTCTTTGAGCCGTTTAATAAAACGAATAAAAATGAGACCGCTGACAATTTGTTGCTCAAAGAACTTTTTGCGGAAGCCGGATTTGAAGAACCGAAACCGGTTAAAGTGAATTACAAATTAAACACCGTTCTTCTTGACAAAGAGAAATACCGTGTTTTGTTGCCGGAAGCGACCGGTGTTTTTTCGTTTCAAACATTTGAGGAATTTGGTACATTTACCGACGAACAACTCCCGCCGCATCCGCCGGAATTAACGCCGTTTATTCCGAATACTGATACGAAATTGAGTTTGTTATTGTTGCGCAACGGAAAAATTGCCGGTTGGTGTTCTGCCAGCCGGTTGTCTTCGGCATCTATTTTTTATCGAACTCTTTACGCCGATGAAGAAGCGCAAAAAGCGTATGGTTCGCCGTTGCTTCTTCGTCAGATAATTGCGGTTCATTTGGAACACGACTATGCCCCGTTTGCAATTTTTTCAGGTAACATAGAAAACACGCAGTTTCACCGAATACTCGAACGCCAATTCGGCAAGTACTGCTCCAGTATCATCTGCGAATTATACGCCGTTAAATTATTGTAATATTTATGCTTGCTGATATTCCTTTGTATCTCGTTGAAGAACATCACGAGGTCTTTCCGTTTTGGCTACAATATTGTCAGGGCAAAGAGCCGATGACGTTGTTACATGTGGACGCTCATTCCGATTTGCAGCCGGGTCACTTTGCAAGCGGTTTGCAGCAACTGCCCGATGACAAAAAAATGTTGCGGAATATTGTACGTAATGAATTTCATTTTGACGATTTTATTTTACCTGCTGTTTATCTTGGTTTTTTTAACCGCATTATTTGGCTTCGACCAAAAATTCTTTACGGAAACACCGATTTTTCCGTTTCAAAATATGTTCGTAGTTGGCGGAATCGTGGAACGCAGTTGATTTTGGGCAATGGCAAACTTGATACAACGGATTCCGTTTCGGATACCCGCCCATTTATTCTCGAAGCGGCTTGTTTTAATGGAGAAAATTTCCCATGCGATTTTGACATTTTGGATATTGAGTACGATTTTTTTTATTGTGTTCAAAGTCCATGTATTGCTCAACGAATTGAGATAACGGAACAAGAATTTAGTCGATATGAATCTGATACTTATCATTTCGCCCGTCTTCATTTTCGGACGAAAACGGAGGAGAAAGACGGTCGTTTTTTCCTCGTTTTTTATCCATGGGACGAAGCGATTCCCGGAGCTTTGGAGGTGAATGACGAAACGGTAATTCAGTCAGTTCATCATTTTTGTGACGATCTTCAGCGGGTTGCTGTTGTTCCAAAATTAATAACTCTATGTCGGGCAAGGCACAGCGGCTATTGTCCTGCCCGTCAATCGCAGTTGATAGAAAACATTCTCTTGAACTTTTTGACAAACATCTCTTTCGGTGACAAAAAAGTCCGCCTCATTAACGAACAAATATCTTAACGTTTAATCATTTTCTGCTGTTCGTCCCAGACTGATTCCGCGCCGTTCGAGAAGCGAGCCGTCGGCTAAATAAAGATAGACGAGATTTTTCCGAAAACTAATCATGTTGGTAATTTCCCGATATCGAGCCTGCGCCCATTCATTTTGAGCTTGAGTTACGATAAACGCGGTGGATTGACCGTTTTTCATTCGTTCATTTTCCACTTCAAACGAACTTTGAGCCGCAGCGACTTCTGCCGCATTGTGTTGGATGGTTTTCAATGATTGTACAACAGCCATGTAACATTTATAGACATCGGATTCCGCAAGATGGGTCAGATTATCAAGTGCAAGTTTTTGTTGCACAAGAGCGAAACGGACAGACCGATCATTGGCACGAGCCGCCCTGTTACCAATTTGGTGTTCCAGTGATAATCCGATTGTCGTACTTAAATCATCTTTTTTTGCTGTTTCATTTAATATCGATTGCGGATTAACAACATTGGCATATCCCATCCAATCAACCGACATAAAAAAATCTAATTTCGGCAAGAGACCGTTTGCCGTTTTCAACACATCCAACTGTCCTGATCGGATTTGCAAATGAGCCTGTGCTAAATCAGGACGATTTCGTTTTGCCTGCTCAATGTGTCCGTTACAGTTCATTAAATAATCACAAGTTGGAATGAGATCGAAAGCCAAATCAATATCGGAATTCCAATATTCTTTCGCATGGGGAACGATGAGTTGCATTAAAGTAACCCGTGCAGTTTCCATATCACAATTTGCTTTCACCAGTTGAGATTCTTGTTGACTTAATTGCGAAACAAAAGCGAAACGATCCGCTGCGGATTGAATCCCGTTGTTAATTCGTTCGATTGTTTCTTTCCATTTTTGTTCCGTAAGGGCATACATTTCCCGTGTTACTTCAAGAGTTCGTGCCGCACTGATATAATCCCATGCGGCTAATTCTATTTTCGCAACGAAATTTTGAGTATAGGCACGAAATTCATATTGGGAAACAACCGTATGCAACCGGGCTTGCCGAACATCCGCAAGATTCACACCGAATCCGCCGCCATTGAGGAGATGCTGCTGAAAACGTACGGAAACGGAATCGGTAACAGTATTTGTTTTGACTCCGACTTGGTTCGCATGAGCGTTGTCAAAGGAACCGCTCACACCAAGTGTACTGCCTGAAGCATAATATTTTTGAACATCAATATTTGTTGTAACAGAAGATTCGGGATTGCGCGGCGGGTAATATTGAGCGGCATCGCCGTAAAGAGCGTTACCGGATTTGCCTTGTACTGTGGCTTGTAACTGCGGATCAAAATTAGCGAGGAGATAGGCTTCTCTGGTCTCCGTGATGGACGGTTGCAGCTTATTTGAACGAAAATCAGGGTTATTGGACAGTCCTAATGAAATCGCACCGCTTAGGTTTAATTTGAAGGTCTGACCGTTTTTTTGGAGAACAGTATGAAGAAATTCGTTTTCCCGATGACTTGCGGGGTTTTCAAAAAATTCGAAAGAAGAAAGCGTTTTTGTACTATTTTTCTGGACTTGTTTGAAAATGGAATCGACATAATGTGTTGACATTGTCGGACGTGTAATTGTATTATTCCATTTGTTGAGGTCTTCTGTATTTTCCGAATCAATTTTTTGAAAAATTTGTTCGAGAGAAACCCGATCTGATTGTTCCCGATAATTTGTTTCTACCGGATTTTTAACGGGTGTTTGTGTAACGGATTCGGAATACGGAAGTTCGGCGGTTGATTTTTGAGTAACAAACCACTTATGATAAGGAGTAAAGTGACACAACAATCCATTGCTGCGACATCCCGCTATCAGAATGACGAAACAAAAACAGTATCTTGAAAAAAGTCTTAGACCTTTCATCATTTTGTAACACGATATTGGTGATATGGAAATAATACAAACGATAAAGAGGTTCGGTGGCATCCTGCCATTATCACCGGAAGCACTCTTTTATTGAAAATTTAGGTAATTACAAAATAAACTCGAATAAGAAACTTTTTTATTATTCAATTATTAAAACGGTTACGCCGATATACTCACCAATTTGTGTAGCGTAATTCTGTGTCTTCCGGTATTTAGGTCGGGTAACGGTCTATTTTGATTTGTAATTTTTTTACCTGTAATTTAGTTCGCCCTCAAAATCTTTTCAAAGCCTTATTTTCCTTGCTCAAACCTTACCCATTTTAAACTTTACAAACAGAACAAAAAGAAAATTTTTTGTATCTTATGTATTTTTAAGTGAAATGAATATAAAATGTTCATTTGGATGACAACGTCATTGGACACCATTTTGAATATTTCTATTCCTTCTGTTGCCATCGGTTCAATAAAACAATTTTTATCAGATTAATTACGATAGTAGTGGTTATTCTGAATATAACAATGATACCACCATCCTTGACGGTCATTTGCTTGCCGCTTTCCATGACATCTCTCCAAACTGTAACTGTTTATTTTAATTTTAGGCTTTTTGATAAATTTTTCGTCATGTTATTTTGTTTCAAAAAAATAATTCCTCAAAAACCTTAATAATTGTTATAAATGACAACGTTTTAAAATAGATAGTTACGAAAAATGGTACACGGTGATCAGGTGTGACTTTTATGCCTCTTTGCCGTCGCAAAAAATTTTGTTATTATGAGTTATATTAACTAATCATTCACCCACTAACCGATGACGAATCTCAACCAAAAATGACGAATCCCAATCAAACTATTTTTGCTCACACGAATGGACGCGAACAATCAAATTGGCAGACACTCGAAGAGCATCTCAATACCGTTTCTACATGTGCCGGTCAATTTGCCGCTGCTTTCGACTCCGAAAATTGGGCAAAAGCAGCAG
>JAISQH010000669.1 GCA_031274385.1 Planctomycetaceae bacterium
TCGTACTCTTCCGCCTCGAATAATGTCATATTAATTGTTGAAGAATTAATGAATTAATGAATTAAAAAAATAAAATAACCGCTCATAACAATTCACCCATCGTCATGAATTGTTACAAAATTATTTTCGTTCCGTACCGGGTTTGCCTTCGACAATGACGTTGTCAATCCAAACCGGAAAATCTTTTTTGTCCGGTTCCACACTCCGGTCAAAAAGCCAAAGGCACGGTTCGTAAATCTTGAAACGAAAATCGTAAAACATCAAATCGGCATTGCTTCCCTTGCCTTTCGAAAAATCAATCACAATGCGGCGCGGCACGAATTGACCCGGTTTCAATTCGTAATAATCGAAAAAACGTTCGTCATAAGTTTCCGTTCGGATTTCTTTGACAGTGTTTGTTTTCGTGTCAAAAATTGCTGTTCCTCTATTGATAACACTGTTGGACCAACCAAGCCATGTATTGGCAATACCGTTACCGAACGCGTTCATCCACGCATGTTTGAGGACGAAATCAAATTCCAGTGTTCCGGCATCGGTGTTTTCAACAACCCGCGTACAACGCAGCGCGTCAATGTCAATCACCAAAAGCCGCGAAACGCCGATGTACGAAATTCCTTTGCGGTAAAATTCCGCATACCAATTCGTTGCGGCTTTGATCGTTTCGTAACTCAAAACCTCGTCATCAGCTCCGCGCCGGTGAAAAGTGTAACCGAATTTCGGTAAATCCTTCGGATACAATGTCAGCCAATACCGGTTGGCATCGTTATATTTTCGCAACACATCACGGACACGGCTTTCGTCTTCTTCCGATGCCCATTTGATAGGATTTATTCGAATATTTTCAATATGACAAATTGTTTTTTCTCCGTTTTCGTCCGATAAAACACTCCGGTCAAAAAACCATACCGTCTGATCAAGAATTTTGAAACGAAAATCAAACGTCATGCCGCCAGTCTTACAGAGTATCCGTTTCGGTACGAATTGTCCGTTTTGAGGATTGCCGAATGGAGTCCAATCGAAATATTCTGTTTGACTCCGGCTTGTAATGATACGTTTCGGTAAAGATGTTTTTGTGTCCAAAATAAATTCCGCTCCATCAAAACCGGCATGAACATATCCGTTCCAAGTTTCTGAAATACCGTTACCGAATGTGTACCAGCCTTGAAGCGTTGTTAAAATCCGGATTTCGTTTTCGTCGATGTTAATGTTTCGGAAATGAATTTTTTGTGTTGCTTCAAAAATCCAGTTCAAAGGACTTTCGAACGAAATACCTAAAGTAAGATTGGAAGGTTTATTAAGATAATTGTAATCATGGTGATAAGGTTTAGCGTTATATTCCGTTACTTTATCACCGAGATGAAACGAATATTCAATGGATTCAATCTCGCGTTCTTCAATTAGGAGCATCGGACGAACGGCTTTTTCTGTTTTTTGCAGAATTTCGCGTCCTTTTTTTGTTTCTTCTTTGCCAAGTAACGGTCGGGTTCGCAAATCTTCCGTAACAATTTCCGCCGTTATATCAACGCCGATAGAATTTCGTACTGATTCCAAAATCAGCCGCCGCGAATTGTCCGGTTCTTTGCGAAGCCGAAGTTTGACCTCGTATTTTTTACCCGATTCAAAAACAATATTATTTGTTCGGAAAATATCCTGCTCATTGTGATCATCCAAAAGTTGAAACCAAAACGGAAGTTTCGGTAAGATTTTATTGACAACAAAATGTCCCTCCCGATCCGTTTGAATATACGGACGAAAATCTGATTCAAATTCAGCATCCGCAGATAATATGAGCTTATAACCTGTTAGCGGCTTGTCATCCGAATCAACGAGAACGCCCTCAATTATCGGACAACGCGGAAGTACAAAATTGAACTCGGTAGATTTTCGCGCTTCAACTATCCGCTCCGTCGAAAGAGTTCCGTTGAAAAAAGTTTTTTCGTGCGGGTTTTCAATATCAGAAAGAAAAATCAGCTGAGCATCATCGTCAATAACCTGTTCTTTTTGTAAAAATCCATCCTTGTTGAACTGAACAGCAAGAAATTCACCATGTAATAAATCACGGTCATAATCTTTCTTTGTAAGAAGGTACGGTTTTATTTCCGAAGTAGTAAATTTTCCTTCGGCATCGGTTTTTAACGTTTCAAAATTAGAACCAACACGGCGGTTGTAGCGGTAAAGTCTAACCTCCGCATCGTCTATCGGATTACCAATATCGTCACGTAAAATTCCGGTGAAAGACCAGCGGTTGAATAAAATTTCGTTCGGTTCATTTTTCTTGACGAATTGAAGATCGAATTTTTGACCGGTCGAATCCGTCAGCGAATCAATGTTGAGTTTATGAATTTTTGTACCGTGCTTTTCAATAGTTTGCCAACGCAATTCGGTTTCGTATTTTCCGGCTGGCGGAAGTTGAAACGAATCCGTTTCAATAAGAACCTGATCATTTTTCCACGATTCCGGTACGGAAATTTGTGCGGCTCTCAGGAAAGCAGAAACTTCTTTCGGTAACGCATCAATGTTGAAACTATAATCAGGGTATTCGCTTTCGTCCCAAAACTCCGGTAGTTGTTCGTTGTTTTTGCCGTCCTTGACCGGCATATCAAAAATCAGACTGATGTACGATTTTTTGTAGAATAATCCGGCTTTTTTATCAGGTTCCTTTGGTGTACCATCGGGTTGAGGATCGAATTTTATTGCGCCGAAAATTTCAACTGCCGGTTGCATCACCATTTCAATGTTCTTCGGTTCGAGAGCATAAAAAACATTGTCCGGTGTCATTTTAAATTGACTTTTAACGTTCGACAAATCGGACGGTTTCGGTTCCATACCAACCATGTCATAATGATCAATACGTTGATTGTTATCGTCCAAAAATTGATTCGCAACAATTTTTCCATCGTCAAGACGAATACCTCCCCAAACAAAACCGGCTCGTTTGGCTTCAATACGAAATCCGTACACATCAGGTTTTTCCGGTGTCGCATTCGATTTTTTTTCTAAACTGTTAACGGCGTCGAGATCATTAGGATTGAAACGAAGCGTGAACCGACCGGTTACGTCAGATTTTGTTTTACGGTAACCCGCGCGATACAAACCACGTTCCATAATTCCCGACCGCCGAACAGTAATTGTTGCGCCGTCCAGCGGTTTGCCTTCGGTATCACGAACTGTTCCGGTTACGATATAATTCCAACGTTTGTTGAGTTCTTCTTCGGTTTGCGGACGGGAACGGAGTTTGACTTCGACA
>JAISQH010000097.1 GCA_031274385.1 Planctomycetaceae bacterium
TGCGAATTCGACTATTCCGGGACACAAGCCTGTAAGGCGTTACGGGAAGAGGGTTACGAGATTGTTTTGGTCAATTCCAATCCGGCAACCATCATGACGGATCCGGCGGAATTCAACACCGTCGGCGCAGACCGAACTTACATCGAACCCATCACTCCCGAACATGTCACCGCCATTCTCCGAAAAGAACGTCCCGACGCCCTCTTGCCAACTCTTGGCGGACAAACAGCGTTGAATGTCGCTCTGCAAGTCGCCGAAACAGGAATCCTCGAAGAACTCGGCATCGAAATGATCGGTGCCGATCGCGATGTTATTCGCCGCGCCGAAGACCGTGACCTGTTTCGCGAAACCATGCGGAACGCCGGAATTGATCTGCCCAAAAGCGAATTGGCTCGAAATCGCGATGAAGCCTTTGCCGCGTTGGAGATTATCGGTTTGCCCTGTGTTGTCCGCCCCGCCTTCACACTGGGAGGAACCGGCGGAGGTATCGCCTACAATAAAGAAGAATTCGACAAAATTGTCAGCGGAGGGCTCGCCGCCAGTATGGTCAACGAAGTCCTCATCGAAGAATGTCTCGCCGGTTGGAAAGAATTTGAAATGGAAATGATGCGCGACCAAAATGATAATGTCGTCGTTGTCTGTTCCATCGAAAATTTTGACCCAATGGGAATTCATACGGGAGATTCCATTACGGTTGCTCCGGTTCAAACCATGACCGACCGGGAATATCAGGCAATGAGAGACGCGTCGCTCAAAATTATTCGAGCAGTCGGCGTCGAAACCGGCGGTTGCAATATCCAATTCGCTCAAAATCCCAAAACCGGACGGCTTGTCGTGATTGAAATGAATCCGCGAGTCAGCCGCAGTTCCGCGTTGGCTTCCAAAGCCACCGGTTTTCCGATCGCGAAAATTGCGGCAAAAGTTGCGGTCGGCTACACGCTGGACGAATTACGCAACGACATAACCCAAACAACCAGCGTTTGTTTTGAACCGACCATTGATTATTGTGTGGTAAAAATCCCCCGATTTGCTTTTGAAAAATTCCCGGAAGGAAATGAGACGTTGTCGATTCAGATGAAGTCGGTCGGCGAAGCAATGGGAATCGGGCGAACCTTCAAGGAGGCGTTGCACAAAACAATCCGGTCACTGGAAAACCGGCGTTTCGGATTGTTCGGACTTGACGACACGCCGCTTTCTCTTGATGAGTTGTATCGGAAAATCGGCGTGCCGACACGGGATCGGCTTTTTCAACTGGCTGCTGCGTTGCGGCAAAAAGCGGATATTGACACGTTGTACCGTTTGACGGGAATTGATCCTTGGTTTCTTGAACAAATTGCGGAACTTGTCCAGACCGAACAAGAGTTGGAAGGTCGTCGGCTTGACGATCTGGCTCCGGGTGAAATGCTTCATCTCAAACGGTTGGGATTTTCGGATCGCCGTCTTGGTGAAATTCTCGGTTCCACCGAAAAATGGGTTCGCACGCAACGTCTGGAGCAAGGGATTGCCGCTGTTCGGAAAATGGTTGATACATGCGGCGCGGAGTTTGCCGCTGTAACGCCTTATTATTATACGACCTACGGCGAGGATGACGAACCGAGTTTGCCGGACTCCCGAAAATCCGTTCTCATTCTTGGCGGCGGTCCCAACCGGATCGGTCAAGGAATTGAGTTTGATTATTGTTGTTGCCATGCCGCCTTCACGGTTAAGAAATGCGGTTATCGGGCAATCATGATGAATTGCAACCCGGAAACGGTTTCGACTGATTATGATACTTCGGACGTTCTTTATTTTGAACCGTTGACGCTGGAAGATGTTTTGGGCGTTATCGCACACGAAAAACCAATCGGCGTAGTCTTGCAGTTTGGCGGTCAAACGCCGCTCAACTTAGCCAAAGCGTTAGCGGAGGAAGGCGTTCCGATTTTGGGAACCGATGTTGCATCTATTGCGTTGGCGGAAGACCGGCGTCAATTCGGCGAAATGTTGCAGGAACTCGAAATCCGGCAAACTGCCGGTGCCACCGCCATTGAACTCGACGAAGCGTTGACCGCTGCCGAACGTATTGGATTTCCGGTGTTGATGCGTCCCAGTTTTGTGTTGGGCGGAGCCAAAATGGAAATCATCTTTGACCGCGAAGACCTGAAATCGTACTGGAACGCCTTGCTTGAATATTCACGCCAAGCGGATTTGACGTTGAGTGAAGAACGCCCGATTCTGATTGACCGGTTCTTGGAAGATGCGATTGAGATTGATGTTGACGCGGTTGCGGACGGCGAATCGGTGATGGTGGCTGCCGTCATGGAACACATCGAAGAAGCCGGAATTCATAGTGGCGATTCGGCTTGTTCGTTGCCGCCGATTTCGCTGACGCCGAAACTGATCCGGCAACTGGAAGACGCCACCCGAAAAATCGCTCTTAAAATGAATGTGATCGGGTTGCTCAATATTCAGTTTGCGATTAAAAACAATTTGGTGTACGTTTTGGAGGTGAATCCGCGTGCCAGCCGCACGATTCCGTTTGTCAGCAAGGCGATTGGCGAACCGATGGCGAGTATTGCGACGCGGGTGATGTTGGGGGAAAAGTTACCGGCGATGTTTTTGGCAAAGCCGTTCCGCCGTTGGCAGGAGATGAATTATGTTGCGGTCAAGGAATCGGTTTTCCCTTGGACGCGGTTTCCCGGTGTGGACACGCGGCTCGGTCCTGAAATGAAATCGACCGGCGAAGTCATGGGAATTGCGGAGACCTTCGGCGAAGCGTTTGCCAAAGGGGAAACCGGAACCGGCGTTCCGATTCCGCTTTCCGGCAACGTCTTTATTTCGGTAAAGGATTCCGACAAGCCTTTTGTCGGAGAAATTCTGAAACAACTTGCCAAACTTGGTTTTCAGATTATTGCATCGCGTGGAACCGGAGCAGTGATTGGCAGTATGGGGTTTGAGGTGGAGACTGTTTCAAAGATTGTCGAAGGGGAACGTCCAAACATTTTAGACCGACTGATTGACGGCAAGGTTCAATGGATAATCAACACGCCTTCCGGTAAAAATCCGCATCGTGACGAAGTGCTGATCCGAACAACCGCAATGCGTCTTGGCATTCCGCTTGTAACAACAATTCGCGGTGCCAAAGCGTTCTTAGAAGCGGTTCTATTCCTCCGTGAAAATCCCAATGTCGCTGTTAAAGCCATTCAGGATTATCTTTGATGTTAACGGTAATTATTCGCGACTGCCTATTTTGTTTTTCAAGTTTGCACGCAAATGAAAATAGACAGATACTTTTTATCGTGTATTTAATATTTTCCTTTTTTCTTTTTGTCAAAAACAAAAGAGGTTGTTACGATTTAATTATTGTCCATCCGCTGGCAGTTCGACGACGAAAGTGGAGCCGCAACCGTGACCATTACTGTACGCTTTGATGCGACCGTGATGATCTTCGACAATCCTGTACGTAATCGAAAGTCCCAAGCCTGTACCTTGACCATGTTCACGGCGGGTAAAAAAAGGTTCAAAAATATTCTTCAAAACCGATTCGTCCATTCCGATTCCATTGTCCTCAACCGTCAGTAAAGCAAGATTCTTTTCCTGTCGTAATTGTACCGTTACAAGCCCCTCCGTATTTGTACAGTGCAGGGCGTTTGTCAGAAGATTAAGAACAACTTGTTTCATTTCCTGCGGATTGACTGTTATCTCAAATGATTCCGGCAAGTCCAACCGGATTTCTTTTCGCTTGAACGCATCGTGTTGCCGGGTCATTTCAACAATATCCGTAATAAGTGTCACAAGATCAGTGCGTTGACGCTCTTGCCGTTCTGAGCGGGCGAAGTTTAATAGTTTTTCCGTAATGCCCTTGCAGCGAAATGCTTCGTCCTGAATCATTTTAAGATAACGTTTCGCATATTCCGTTTCATCCGAACCGCGTCCGTTTTGGGCTAAAACGGAAACGATACGGCGTTGCAACGATTCGGCGCAAGTTGAAATTGCCATGAGCGGATTGTTGATTTCGTGCGCCACTCCGGCGGCAAGGAACCCGACACTCGCAAGCCGTTCACTCTGAACCAACTCGCGCGAACGTTCCCGTACCTGATTGTCAAGATCGTTACGAATATCCTCAAACCGTTGCGTCATTCGGTTCATTGCCTCCGCCAATTCCGCCATTTCGTCATGAGATTGCAATTCGATACGATATTGAAATGTTCCGTCGGCAATCTTGCGGGAACCTTCAATCAGTTGACCAAGCGGTTTGAAAATCCAAATGTACGAAATCCGAATCAGTAGACCCGTCAACAACGCAGAAATCGCGACAGAAATAATTGCAATCGCGTTGAGCCAACGCGCCCGGCGTTTCATTGTTTGAGAATAACCTTTGAGTTCTTCATGAAGATAACTGGGCAACGTGTTGGCAAGTTGTTGGAGTTTTTTTAATTGTACGTCAATCACTTCCAGAGTTGTATCTGTTACTTTATCTTCGTTTTGCGAAAGAGCAAGGTTTAGCGCGTTCAACGCATCAAGCGAACGCCGAATATCGTTGACGGTTGAAAATTCCTGTTTAAACCCGTCTTCGACACCGATTTCGGCAACCCGGTCATTTAGTAATTGCCGGTATTCCTGATAAGCCTGTTCAAGACCGAACAAGGGTTTCTTAAATTGTGTTTCGAGAATCGGGCGGTCGTCTCCGGTATCAAGCGGCGACAAGCGAAGCCGTGTACGGCGAACTCCGCGAAATTCACTCAATATTGTTCGTAATTCACCGGCGTAACCGCTCAGTTTTCCGGCAACCGGAAGCACATTGGCTCGCCAGGCAATGTCACGTACTTGTTTTTTGTACAAACTCACCGCGTAATGTCCCGCGAGAGCCGACAGGAAAACCAGCAAAAACAGGAGGGTCAATGCCGTCCACATTGTAAAACGAATAGAACGTCGCTTTATCATCGGTCTTGAAATTCATTCCCGTTAAAATACGTCCCAATAATTTTAATGCACAAAATCCGTATTTTAGTACGGTTAGAGATTTTGCAACGCGGCTTCCACGATTTTCGCTTCGTCCACCGTGTTGATTCCGAGACTTTCTATCGGCTTGAGAACCGGCAAGGCAATCACTCGTTGACCTTGCGATTTCATTACTGCCGGAACATCCGTAACGTAATATTCCTTTTGAGCATTATCTGTTCTTAAATGGTTCAATGCGTTCAATAAGTCCGGTGTGTGGAAAACATAATAACTCATATTGACTTCCTTGATCCTTTTCTGTTCCGTGTTGGCATCTTTTTCTTCAACAATACCAACAAACTCACCTTCGCGATTACGGACAATTCGTCCCAGACCAACCGGATCATCTTTGATTACTGTTCCAAGAATACAGGACGGCAACGATATTTGTTCCGGTTTCTCGTTGGAAGTGTACGCTTCAAACAGTTTGAGAATCGATTCGACCTGAATCATCGGACAATCACCGGCAACAACAAGAGTTGCTCCGGTATGATTTTGTAACTCATTTCGGCAAACCATGACGGCGTGACCGGTTCCGAGTTGTTCGGTTTGTTCAACAAACACGAGATGATTCCGATGAAGGCGAGGTGCCAACGTTTTTCGTACTAAATCACTTCGATAACCGACCACCACCACCACTTTCCCGATATTGGCTTTTTCCAACGTATCAAGAACGTATTCGATCATCGGTCTGCCGCAAACAGGATAGAGAACTTTCGGAAGTTCGGATTTCATCCGGGTTCCCTTACCGGCTGCCATCACAACAGCGTATTGGTTTTCTGTCATTGTTAAATTAACGTTATTGTTATTGAGTTAACGAACTAATTATACTTTCGGCAGTCACACGATTGATGTTTTGGCAAATTATTTGGTCAATTATTTGGTTTTGAACTACGAACGATGAATTAAAACAACTCCGTAAAAAAACTCCGAAGGAGTTTCATTTGGATAACCCCGTGCAAGCTTGCGCAGCACGGGGTAAGTCATCACAAATTGACCGGAACTCCGAAGGAGTTCAATTTTGATGTTTGTGGTTACTGTGACAAAATTAATCCCTTTTTATTGAACTCCTACGGAGTTCTCGTTTTGTTTGTACA
>JAISQH010000110.1 GCA_031274385.1 Planctomycetaceae bacterium
TTTTTGAGAATATCCCTTGAATAAAATTAAAAATAAACACGCTCAAAAACAGAACAAGTTAAAACCAACCTTGAATTTCTTTGCGTCTTTGCGCGCAATCTTGAAAAACAAAATAGACAGGTACCCCAAGAACCCGTTGCGGTCAAAACAATCATGACTTTTACCGTGAACAGGTTGGGCAAAAAGTATTGGAGTTGGGAATGGTTCTGCCCTGAGTCGGTGAATACCACGCCGAAACAGTCTTGTTCCCCGATTGATAGACTGACATTTCCGAAGTGGTGTTTCCGTAAATTTTGGAAGGTAACGATTGAACTGATTTTGAAGAGGGACGGGTGACGGCGGTGGTTTCCGGTTGTGTGATCCGAACCGGTTTTGTAAGATGATAAACACCGGAAGATTCTTGCGGATACAATGACGGCGTAAATGTCGCGCTTTTGGTTCCGTAATACATCGTGTAGGTTTTGCGGGTCGGGGAAGAAAACGATAACACCGCCCCTTGTGACGGAGCCGCCCCAGTCGAAGGAACAGAGGAAAAAGTCGCACCGGATCGGTAAGTCGAAATCGCCATCATCGTGGAAATCATTGTTTAGGAAAGAATGTTTCTGCAAACGTTATCGGCACTTCGTTTGACCTTATCGAAAAAAACAAAACTGTCACCGATGATTCCAATCGTCGGGGTTTTTATAATTGACAATGGAAAATTGACAATGGAAAATTGACAATTGAAAATGGAAAATGGGGGATTGAGAATTGAAAATTGACAATGGACAATTGATTAGAAAATCGATTATTCCAATTCATCCTGATGAATCATCAGGTTGGTGAATCATCAATCCCCCATTTTCAATTGTCAATTTTCAATTAAAACTACGATGTTCATAACTTTTGACGGTGGTGACGGCTGCGGTAAAAGCACTCAACAAAAACGGCTCGGAGATTGGTTTCAATCGCAGGGTTACGAGGTTGTTTTGTGCCGTGACCCCGGCAGCACCGCACTCGGCAACGAAATTCGCCAAATTCTTTTACATGGTCACGAACTTCGGATTGAGAACAAGACCGAAATGCTCTTGTTCATGGCTGCCCGCGCTCAAATGGTCGAAGAAATCATTCGACCGGCTCTCGAAATGGGAAAAATGGTGATTTCAGACCGTTTTTTGCTTTCAAATCTTGTTTATCAGGGTTATGCTGGCGGTATTTCGTTGGAGATATTGGAAAAGGTTGGTCAAATTGCGGTCGATGGAATCATGCCTGATTTAGCAATGATTCTCGATATTCCCTACGAAGTTGCTATTGAACGGATTGGCAACCGGAATGTTCCCGACCGCATGGAACAAAAAGGCGAAGAATTTCACCGCCGCGTCCGTAACGGCTTTTTACAACACGCGGCAATTCACCCCAATCGTTATGTGGTTATTGATGCCGTTCCGCCGCCACAAGAAGTAGAAACCGCCATTCAAAACGTGATCCGGGAACGTTTCGGGATTTGCGGTTTGTGATTTGGGATTTGGGGTTTGTGGGGGACGCAAGCGAATCTCCAACCACAAACCCCAACCACAAATCACAAGCCACAAACCACAACAATCAGTTAAAAAACAATGAGATTTGATTTAACCAATGCGTCGTATCGGGTTTTGGATCGGGCATCGAAGCAACGCCTTCCGGCGGCAACTTCGGAAATTTCCGCAGCCAAGATATTGATTGCGTTGTTTGAGGAAGAAGAATGTCGTGCGGCGGATTGGCTTGGTAATGCCGGGCTTTCGCTTGAACAATTTCAGACCGCATTTGGTATTCGGGAACAGGTTGAGAAGTTGCAAAGTCCGATCAGTGCGCCGTCATTTCCGGTTGGTTCTTATGGAGTTCCAGCCGGTTTGGTTTCGCCGTCGGAGCGGACGGGTCTTTCGGAAATCAAAGCGTCGCCAGCCGGAAACAACGCCCCGGCGGTTGGTCAGCCTAACCCCGAACCCTTTACCAAAAACAATCCCGAACAACCCGCCGAACCCCAACCGGAAAACGAACCCGATACTTGGTTCCATTCGGATACTTCGCCGCAACATCGGACTTATTCAATCCATTCCCAATACCAAAACAGTAACCCGGAACCCAATTTGCAAAGCCGGATTCGATTCTATCTTGATGATCAACCGGTTCATCTTGGTCGGGTTTCAAAAGAATTGGAATTGACATTGGAAATTATTTTGCACCGCCTGACCCGGCAAGATATTGCAAAACGCCCGATTCTGACCGGCGGAGGAATCACCGCCATTTCAAACCGGAAAACCGCATCGCCTTTTTCTTTGGCAACAGAACATCTTCTTCTTGCGGCGGTTTTGGACGAGAGCGATGTTGGTTCTTGGCTCCGCGATCATGGTTTTGACCCGACTGAATTGTATCAGCGAATCGAAGGGATTGGTCATGAACCTTCGATGGAGCAAGAACCAATCACCGGCAATGAGTCAACGCTTCCGTTGATTCAAACCGGCGATTCGGATGTTATTTCTCAAGACATTTTAATAGACGGCAAGGTTTATCGTTTGCTTGACGCTGCCGCCAATCGGGGTAAAGAAGCGGTTCGGGTGATTGAGGATTTTGTCCGTTTTGTTCTGGACAATCCGGTATTGACCCGGCAATTGAAAGATTTCCGGCATGAATTTCAGGAAATATTGGAGTCGTTCCCGATCCGTTCACGGCTCAACGCCCGAAACACGGAACAGGATGTCGGAACAACATTGGAAGGAAACAACGAATACCGCCGTGATTCGGTGGAGATTGTTCTTGCCGCCAACTTCGGTCGGCTTCAGGAATCACTTCGGAGCCTCGAAGAATTTTCAAAACTCGTCAAACCGGCAATCTCCCGCCGTTTTGAACAACTACGGTATCAATGTTATACCTTGCAAAAAGTCATCACTTTGACGGATTGTCCTTCTTTCCCTTCTTCGCTCCCTTCTTCGTTGAAACCTGATCTTCACAAGGTTCGGCTTTACGCTTTGGTTGCCGCTCAATCCGATGAGGAAACGTTCGCAACATTCATTCGGGCAATTCTTGACGGCGGCGTGGACATGATTCAATTACGCGATAAAACAGCAGATGACCGTACTTTGCTTCGCCGAAGCCGGATTTTGAAAGAACAAATTGTTGCATCGGGGCGTTCTGTCCTTTTTATTATGAATGACCGTGTTGATCTTGCGTTGTTGGCGGAAGCGGACGGAGTTCATGTTGGTCAGGACGAATTGCCGGTTGATGCGGTTCGCCAGATTGTTGGTGCGGGCGGTTACGGCAATAACGGTTCCGTCAAGAACAATAACGGCTCCGCTAATGACGGCTCCGGCAATGACGGTTCCGGCAAGAGCGGCTCTGAAATGTTGATTGGTGTTTCAACTCACAACATCGAACAAGCCCGGCAAGCCGTTTTGGATGGAGCGGATTACATCGGAGCCGGACCAACTTTTGAAACGCCTACAAAATCATTTTCCAAAATTGCCGGTCTTGATTATCTTCGTGAGGTAGCAACTGAGATTCGGATTCCGGCGTTTGCGATTGGCGGTATTACGGCGGACAATCTCGAAACGGTTTTGGCAACAGGAATTGAACGGATTGCGGTTGGTTCAGTGTTGCTCTCCGATCCCCAAAAAACAACGTCGGAATTAAGCCGCCGTTTGGGAACATTCTGAAAAGACGTTCTTGCGGTTGTAGAGGCAAGTTTCCGAACCGCTTGTACCCACAAAGTGTAGTAACACTTTTCCCTTGAATTTTCGGTTTTCTTTTTATGAAGTAATCAGGTAGCGACCTCTCGGAGGAGGCAGCCTACCATTCCTAAAATTAACTTCAAAAACGGAACAAAAAAAACCGAAAACTAAAATGGAATGAGTATACCAATCTCTCTCATTATTGGTCAAGTGCGAGCGAATTTCGCGCACTGAAGTGTCTAAAAGTTGTCATTGAGTGCGCGAAATTCGCTTTCACTTATTATTACATTTATTTGTTTATTATTAACATTATTGGTCGAGTGCAAGCATTCGCGGGACACTTTTTTTGTTTGCATTTGTCATTTGGTGTCCCATGAATGCTTGCACTTTTGTGCAAAGAAAATTACTTATTGTGACAGCGAGATATTTTCGTTTCGTTAATTTGGGCATTTTTTCAAGTTGAATTTTAGTAACTGTCTATTTTGTTTTAAGGATTGCGCGCAAAGACGCAAAGAAATTCAAGGTTAGTTTTAACTTGTTCTTTTTTTGATGGTATTCATTATTTTACTCAAGGAAGTTTTCTATCACTTCATA
>JAISQH010000101.1 GCA_031274385.1 Planctomycetaceae bacterium
TACCCCACCATTTTTTTGAGACACGAACCAGACGAACAATACAAGATAAACGAAAGAGCCATCATCAATTCTATTTTAGTCGCGCTAGCGACGACATGATGCATAACCGGCGGTGTAGCGCAGCGCAATCACCGATTATGCATGATGCTGTCGCTGCGCGACTATTGAAAAAATGTATGTTAAAAGATGGGGGGTATAACGAGGGGCTTGCCCCCGAAATAGGAATTGACAAGGTCTTTCCCCTTAAATTGATTACCGACGAAATTGATTGATCGCGGACGCAAGCGTACGATATGAATCAATTTCGTCGGGGGCAAGCCCCCGTCGCTAACGCTGTGCGAATGCGATTACGACTTGTGTGGTATAACAAGGCAGCCTACCTTGCCTAAATTAAACTCTACTAAATGAACGCCGGGAAAAAATCACTAATAAATTGAAAGAATTGACAAGATTTTCAAAAAAATAACTATTTTCGTCTTTGTTAAAATACGGGAAACTGGTATAATCCTTCTCCCGATTCGTTTTGGGGCAGTCCCATTTCGGTCAACAGAACAATCAACGCCGCAATATTGCTAACGTTTCGCGTTGACATTTCACTTTGGAAGTTGGTAAAACTCAAACTAAACTAAACTAAATTAAAAACGTTGTTTAACAGGAAACAGGATTCATGGCATTTCATCCGTTCAGAAGTTTTCAGAGGAATCAAAAATTTTGGCTTGCCATTTTGGGTGTCGGAACAATGATTTCGTTTATTATTTTGCCGGTTCTTATGCAATTGTTTTCCGGTTCAGGCGGTGGAACGGGTCCCGGCGAAATTGCTTATTCACGGCGTTACGGTCGCGTCAATGAGCAAACGCTTGCCGAATTAAACCGGAATCGGGAGGATTTGGGACGTTTTTACTTTGTACTCTATCAACAACTTGCCGATCCGGGCAATCAGGAACAAATGATGACGCTGCGCAATCTGGAAATGACCGCAGCACAATACGACCAAGCACTCGAACAGGAAGAATTAGTCAATCAATGGCTTCTCGCCCAATACGCCAAAGATCAAGGAATGTCCATCGACAAAACCGATATTACCAATCATTTGAAACAGCTGACCGGAAATCTTCTGACAAAAACAGTTTATCAGAAAACGCTTGAATCCGTCGGAATGTCGGAACAACGTTTCGAATATCTTATTAATTCGGAATTGTTGTGTATTCGAATGGATGAAACGTTCGGAATTAGTCTGAATGTCATTCCGCCCGCCACACGCTGGGACTGGTTTCAACGCCTCAACCGGCAAATAACCGCCGAAATCGCCGCTATTCCGGTTGATCAATTTGTTGATAAAATTGCAGCCCCCAACAACGCGCAACTTCAAAAGTTTTTCGACAATTATAAGGATAAACCCTTCAATCCGACCCTGCTTGACAGCGGTTTTACCGTACCGGAAAAAATGGCGTTTCAATATGTTGAAGCGGTTCCGGGTCAAAAAATTCTCGATTCCATTTCCGAAGAAGAAATTAAAAAGTATTACGAAGAAAATAAAGAAGCCCAATTCCGAAAACCGGTTCAACCGATAGGGACTTCTCCTTCGTTGCCGAGTTTGCCGGGGCAAAATCTTTTTCAACCGGGAAGGCTTGGCGGTTTGACTCCAACTCCCGGAATGTTTCCAACTCCGCATCTGCCGAGACCAACTGTTGAAGTGAAATCGCCCGAAGTGAATACGGAAACTCCGTTACCGCCGCAAACCGAACCGGTTCCGGCAGCGGATGAAAAGAAGGAAGAACCCAAAACGGAACCGATCCCGTCAACAAATCAGGAAATCAAACCGGCTGTTGAAGAAAAACCGGAACCGCCCAAATCGGAACCGGCGAAACCGGAATCGGTACAACCGGAGCCAGTGAAACCGGAACCGCCCAAATCGGAGCCGGTACAACCGAAACCGGTGCAACCGGAGCCGGAAAAGAAAGAAACGTCGGCATTTTTATCGATGCGGACTCGGTTTGTTTCTTACCAAACGGAAACAGAAACGGAAAAAAGTACCAATCCCGTAACTGAACCAGCGCAACAAAAACCGGAAGAACCCAAAGCCGAAGTAAAACCGGAACCAACGCAACAAAAACCGGAAGAACTCAAAGCCGAAGTGAAACCGGAACCAACGCAACAAAAAGTAGAAGAACCGGTTGATTTGAGTATTTTGTACCGACCGTTTGATGAGGTTAAAGAGCAAATTCGTTTAACTCTTGCTACGGAAAAGGTAATGAAGTCGATTGCGTTGATTGAAGAAAAGATGCGTGATTATTTCCAAGTGTACAACACTCATCTTGATCAGGAAAAAGCCGCTCCGCCAATGCCTGATTTAACGGCGTTTGTGGAAGAGCAAGGACTTGTTTTGAAAACGGTTCCTTTGGAGACGGTTTACGGTGCTCTTAAATCGGAGTTCGCACGCGGCGCAACCGAACGTGAATATCTGTTCAATTTGTTTAATGAAAGCCCGATTGTTTTTGAACCGAAAAAAGTAGGAAGCGGTCTTCTTTGGGTTACTGAGATTCAACCGGAAAACAAACCGGAAAAACTTGAAGAAATCAAAGAAACGGTTCTGAAACGCTGGAAGGAAGTTGAGGCTCGTCCGTTGGCGTTGAAACGTGCGGAAGAGTTGGCGATGGAAGTTCGCAGTTCGGAAAAATCGCTTGCGGAGACTTTTTTGGGTCGGAGTGATGTTCCGGTTGTGGAAACGGAACCGTTTACGTACAAAAGTTATGGTGCCTCCATGTATGCGGCGATTTTTGCCATGCGCGGAATACCGCCTCGTCTTGGTGAGGTTTGCGAAAAAGGAGTTGCCGCTGGCGATTCTGAAATCGGCAACAAGTGGATTGCGGCACCGGGAGTCGAATTTTTGGAAACCGCATCGTCGCTCTCGATTGGAGAAGTGGGCGTTGTTTTCAATCAACCGCAAACAGTGGCTTATATAATTCGCATTACGGGCAGTTCGCCTTCGGAAGAAGTTCTTTGGGAACAATTCCAAAACGCGTCAATGTTGGAATACCGTCTTGCCGGTTATCCCGAATTGGTTGCGGAAGCCCGAAACGCTTGGCTGAACAAAATTTATGAAGAATCCGGTTTCAAATGGGTTCGGAAACCGGAAAGTGTTCAACGGCGGCGTTAGGGAAGCGGGGCAGGGTGTACTGTTACATAAGTCACGTTAGCGACGGGGGCTTGCCCCCGAAATGATTGATTCTTTTCGTACGCTTGCGTCCGTGATCAATCAATTTCTCCGCAATCAATTGAAGGGGCAAGCCCTCGTCGATTCCTATTGCGTGGGCAAGGTTTCCGATTTCGGGGGCAAGCCCCCGTCGCTAACACCATGCGAATGCGTTATTGGCACATGATTGTTTCTTCATTTATTTCCTCATGTTCCATTCTATTCGTGATCGGTGAACAATCTTGTTGAGAGGTAACGTTCTCCGCAACTTGCTGCAACGGTGACGATGGTTTTGTTGTGATTTTCCGGTCTTGCCGCGATTCGGGCGGCAACCGCGACATTGGCTCCGCTGCTGATTCCTGCCAGAATTCCTTCTTCTTTTGCCAAACGCCGTCCCCAAAAAAAGGCTTCTTCCGTCATCACCGTTTCGACATTGTTAATGAGTGACGTATCGAGATTTTTGGGAATAAATCCCGCGCCAATACCTTGAATCGCGTGCGGTCCCGGTCGTCCGCCGGAAAGAACCGGCGAATCGGCCGGCTCCACCGCGTAAGCCACAATATCTTTCTTTTGACCCCGCAAATACCGCGTCACACCGGTAAATGTACCGCCGGTTCCCACTCCCGTTAAAAAAATGTCAATTTTACCTTGTGTATCCGCCCAGATTTCCGGTCCGGTGGTTGTTTCGTGAATGGCGGGGTTGGACGGATTCTCGAACTGTTGCGGAATCCATGAATTAGGATTTTCTTCCGCCAATTGATACGCCTTATCAATGGCACCTTTCATGCCAATCGAACCGGGTGTCAGAACAAGATTGGCACCCAACGCGGCAAGAAGTTGGCGACGCTCAATACTCATTGTTTCCGGCATGACCAATGTTAATTTCAAACCGTTGGCTGCCGCAACAAAAGCAAGTGCAATTCCGGTATTTCCGCTTGTCGGTTCGATGATTTCAGTTTCCGAATTGAGGATTTCCGCATTTTGTGCCGCCTCAATCATGGCACGACCAATTCGATCCTTGACACTGGAAAGCGGATTGAAAAATTCAAGCTTCAACAAAACAGTAGCATGTTTTTTGGGAATAATCTTTCCCAATTTCACAAGAGGCGTATCGAAGGTCGTTTGAGCAATTGTGTCATAAGTTCGGTTGTGGCTCATAAATGAACTCCTTTCTCAGATTGGTTTGTCGGGAATTGCTAAAAAATCAGGATTGGCTGCGAAAAATAGCAAAGTATTGGAAATAATTGTTTTGTATAGCGTTGTGTTATCAAAAGGTTTAGGAATTAATCCTTTTCAATAGACTTGTTCCATTATAGTTGCTATTGTCAACAGACTTTACAGACTTTACAGATTCGTTTTTTATGAAAATCTGTTAAATCTGCTGACAAAACTAAGTACCTTATTGTCTTTTTTTTCAAAAGGTTGGCAATGGGGTCATTTTTAGCAATTACTGCGCCAGGAGAGTTTTTTGAGATCGGCATTGACCGTGAAAACGAGGAAAGAAGACAAAAGAGTCGTTTTTATAACATGTTAGCGATAAAAGGTTTTACGAATCAATTCTTTTCCTTTTTTTTCCGAAAAATTCATTTTTTTTCGTTTAAAGATTTATTTTGGGCGTTCTTTATTATTCTTTTTCCGAGCCAAGCCGTTAAATATCACGGTTTTGTCTTAAAAATCCGGTTTTGCCCGTTGTATTTCACGGGCAGCCGTGTAATATGATGGATTACCTGCCATTTTCTTTTCGGCATAAGATTTGCTTATCATTATTTAATTGATTTTCTTCAATTCACAAATTCAATTTCTTATGGATAGTATAATTGGTCATGATGCGGGACTCAAGTCGGTACTTGAGCGAGCGAGACTTGTTGCGAGGTCTGATGTTCCGGTCTTGATTCTTGGTGAAACCGGGAGCGGAAAAGAAGTTTTTGCCAGGCATATTCACGAGGAATCTCGGCGAGCCGGTCTTCCTTTTCTTAAAGTGAATTGCGGAGCGGTGCCGCCGGAGTTAATTGATTCGTATCTTTTTGGTCATGAGAAAGGAGCGTTCACCGGAGCGGTGGAAAAGCGTAAAGGCTGGTTTGAAGCGGCAAATGGCGGAACGCTTCTTCTTGACGAGATTGGTGAACTTCCGTTGGCGGCACAGGTTCGTTTTTTACGGGTTCTTCAGGACGGAAGTTTCGAGTCGGTTGGCGGCGGCGGAAATAATCGACGTGTTGATGTGCGGATTATTGCCGCAACACATCGCAATTTACGCCAAATGGTCAAAGAAGGAGGGTTTCGGGAGGATTTGTGGTATCGGATTTCTGTTTTTCCAATTCGGATTCCACCGTTGCGGGAACGTCTGGAGGATATCGGACAACTTGCCCGGTTTTTTGTGCAACGTGCGGCGGCTAAATTTTCCCTGCCGGAAATTCCTATTCGCAAAGAGGATATTGCGGTTCTTGAAAAATATCCGTGGCCCGGCAATGTCAGGGAGTTTGGGGCGGTCATTGATCGGGCGGTGTTGCTTGGGGAAGGTCGGCGATTGGCATTCGCTGATTCGTTCCATGAATTGCAAGGTGAACAGGTTCCAGCCGAAATTTTGGCTGAAACCAACGCAACCGACATTTTTTTCGATGTTGATGAGAATTCGCAGCAAACATCGCCGGAAAAAAATGAAATTCTGTCTCAAGAGCGTCTGAATTTTATTTCGTTGGACGAAGCCGTTCGGCAACATATTGAGTCGGCACTGGTTCTGGCTCAGGGTGTTATCGAAGGTGAGAGCGGAGCCGCCGCATTACTCCAAATCAATCCCCACACCCTCCGCGCCAAAATGCGGAAACTCGGAATCAATTGGTCAAAATTCCGGCGTTTGGGGGAATGAATTGCAAACCTTAGTCTTAAACTTTGATTAAATTGATTTGTTTGATTGAGTTGATTTGTTTCATTTTTTCTGATTATTTCATTTTTTGTGGAGCAAGATTTTAGTCGCGCTAGCGACGCTATTATGCATAACCGGCGGTGTAGCGCAGCGCAACCGCCGCATCGAGCCACTCCCCTACAACAAAGTCGCGCAGCGACGACATCATCGAGCCAATTCTCTTTCTCTCATTTCTAAACTCCACTTTTGATAATCTCGTCGCTGCGCGGCTAGATTGTTGGGAGCGATTGTCCGGCGGTTGCGCTGCGCTACACCGCCGGTTATGCATCATGCCGTCGCTGCGCGACTATGGAAAAACAAAAATTTAATTCAACCTTTGTGCTTTGGTACGTCATCCTATTGATTTTGAATATTGCAAACCATTTTCTGATTAATTTGTTGTTTTGTTCTCCGAAATTCATTATTGGGGACTTGAATGTCTGGCGTTTGGTTTGTAGAATAACGGTTTATTGATTTCCTGCGGAACCGTGCCAAGTCGGGTTCCCAACACTAACCATTTTGACGACAAGGAGCTAACTATGGCTAAGTACAACGTCTCGGATATTCGGAATATTGCTCTCTGCGGACACGGCGGTTCGGGAAAGACAACCCTGGCGGACACCATTCTCAACGAAACAGGAACCATCAAAAAATTGGCAAGCGTCGATGACGGAACAAGTATCTGCGATTTCGACGATGAAGAAAAAACGCATAAATATACAATAGAAACAAGCGTTATTCACTTTGAACACAACAGCAAACTCATTAACCTCGTTGACACGCCGGGTTATCCCGACTTCATCGGTCAAACCATCGGTGCCCTTTGGGGTGTTGATACCGCCGCTATCGTGATCAACGCCGCCGCCGGTATCGAAGTCAATACCCGACGCGTCTTTGCCGAAGCAAAAAAAGCCGGTCTGGGACGAATTCTCGTCTTCAACAAAATGGATGACGAAAAAGTCAACTTCGAAAAATTACTCAAACTCGTTCAGGATGTCTTCGGTCCCGAATGTGTTCCGTTTAACACACCAAACGGCGAAGGACATGCCTTCAAAGGTGTTGTCAGTTCGCTCGATGACGGTTCAAAATATAAAGATAACCTCATCGAAACCATCGTCACGGTTGACGAATCCGCTATGGAAAAATATCTCGAAGGAAATCCGCCCACCCAAGAAGAACTTGCCCTGCTCATGCAACGCGCCATCCTCGACGGAACTCTCATTCCCATCGTTTGCGTTTCCGGGAAAACCAAAGTCGGTCTCAAAGAATTACTCGACGTTTTTGCTCTTTGTGCTCTGGCTCCCGACAAAATTCAACGAAAAGCAAAAAATCAAAACGGTGAAGAAATTGCAATCAAAACCGATCCAAACGAACCCGTCATTGCCCAAGTTTTCAAAACCCGAATTGATCCGTTTGTTCAGAAGTTAAATTTTATCCGAGTTTACAGCGGAACCCTCAAAAACGGTCAGTCTATTACCGCCTCAACAAGCCGGCGCGGAATTAAAATTGCGCAACTCTTCCAAATGCAAGCCAATGAGACCAAGCCGATAGACGAAGCAACACCGGGTATGATTGTTGCGGTTGCGAAACTGGAAGAACTGATGACTTGCTCTACACTTGGCGATTATCTGATGGACGAATTTCCGTTCCCGACGCCGATGGTCGGACTCGCCGCCGCTCCCAAAAGTCGTGGTGACGAAGCGAAGTTGTCCGGCGCGTTGGCAAAAATCACACAGGAAGATTCAACCTTCATCACCGAACGGAATGAACAAACAAAGCAACTCGTTATTACCGGCATGAGCGAGTTGCATCTTCAGGTGATTCGCGAACGGCTCAAGCGGCGCGACAAAGTGGAACTCGAAACGCACGAACCGAAAATCGCCTATCGGGAAACGATTCAAACAAACGCCGAAGGAATGTACCGGCACAAAAAACAATCCGGCGGCGCAGGACAATTTGGAGAAGTTCATATCCGAATGTATCCTTTCCCAAAAGGGACTGACCCGGAAACGTATTCCAATAACAAAGATCAATTCCCGTCAATGAAAGCGTTTCATTACGATCCGGCAACCAATTTTCTTTGGGTTGATGCCATTGTCGGCGGGGTGATTCCGTCCAACTTTTTTCCGGCAATCGAAAAAGGTTTCAAAGAACGGATGAGCAAGGGCGTGATTGCCGGGTATCAGGTTCAGGATGTCTGCGTGGAACTGTATCACGGTAAATATCACGATGTCGATTCCAACGAACACGCTTTCAAAACCGCCGGTTCTATGGCATTCAAAGAGGTTTTTCAAAAGGCAAAACCGGCTCTTTTGGAACCGATTGTCAAAATGGAAATCACTGTTCCGATGGCAAATGTCGGTGATGTCAACAGCGATTTGCCCAACCGGCGCGGTCGTCCGTTGGGAATTGACGATGCCGGAGGCGGGATGCAAACAATTACTGCCGAAGTTCCGCTTTCCGAAGTGATGACGTACAACCGGACATTGGCGTCAATGACCGGCGGACAGGGAAGTTACGGCATTGAATTTTTACGCTACGACATTGTCCCCGGCAACATCCAGCAGCAAATCATCGCCTCAGCCGAACTCGCCGAAGAAGAAGAATAATTGTCCGACCACTTCACCGGCACAGAGAAATAATCGAAAAATAACATGGAACGACAACGCTATCTTGATTGCGAATATATTGAAAACGGACGAAAAAAGTACGAGAAAGTGTACTTTGTCGATGATTCGGTTCAGGGAATCAGTCAAACGGTTTATCGTCTCAATGGTTTTGTTGCTAAAGGGGGAAACAGTAGCGTTTTTGTTTGTTATCATGTCGGGAGTCATCAAAAGATGGCGATGAAAGTTCTTCGAATCCTGAACGAAAGTCGCCGTGCCCGATTTGAATTTGAGGGACTTGTTCTGAATGATTTGGATCATCCCGGTATTTTGCGTTTACAAGATGTCGGGCAGGTTGAAACCACTTACAGTAAAGCCGATGTTCCCTTTCTTATAACAGATTATTATGTTACCAATGCCGAAAGGAAGTTGCAAACGGACGGTCAATTTTCGATCAAGGAAATTCGGAGCTACGGACTTCAACTTTGTAACGCGTTTGACTATCTCCATTCGCAGGGAGTGATTCATCGTGACATTAAGCCGAGTAACTTTCTGATTGAGGGTGATCGGATTGTTGTTGCCGATTTTGGTTTAGCCAAGACGCACACCGATGAGGGGGCGGATCGGTTTTGGCGTGACGATAGGACGGCAACAGATGAACGCGTCGGCTCTGAACTTTGGATGTCGCCGGAATTAATTCGTTACGCCAAGAATAAATCGCAAAAAATTGATGAGCGGTCGGACATTTTCCAAATCGGGCGGGTTCTTTGGTATTTGCACACCAACTCGATTGCGGGGCTTCCTGACCCGGACGACGACCAAAGCGGCGGGATTTTTTATAAAATTGTCTGCAAAGCCTTACAAGAGAAACCCGAAAAGCGTTTTCAAACTGTTCGGGAATTTCGCACGGCTCTGGAAGAGTTGCCGTAATACAAAAAACAACAACACGCCCGAAAACGGGGTTTGCGGAAGACTGTTACCGCGCGGAATTTGTGCGGAATTTGTTATGAGAATTATTTTACTTGGCAACGGCACAAAGCAAGGGGTTTGCGAAACGGTTGAAAAACTTCGGTCGGAGATTGAGCATCGCGCGACGATTGTTGCGGAAGATTGGAGCGGCAAGGAAGATTTTTCACAAGTTCAGGCGGATCTTGCGATTGTTTTTGGGGGTGATGGTTCGATTCTTCGTGCGGTCAGCCAAATAGGTGCCAACCCGATTCCGGTTCTTACCGTTCATCTTGGAACTCTTAGTTTTCTTTCCACAATTCGGGCTGATGAATTGATTGACCTTTTAGACCGACCGGATTTGTTGCAATTACCGGTGATACGTCATTTGCTGCTGGACTGCAAGTTGTTTCGCAACAGAGACAACGGGTTGTTTTCCGAGCCGGACGAATCCCGTTTGGCTCTCAACGAAATTGTCATTCACGGCGATACAACTTCACGTCTTATCAGTGTGGAGATGTACATTAACAA
>JAISQH010000273.1 GCA_031274385.1 Planctomycetaceae bacterium
CCATCCTGTCAATACGGCGATTCATGCGGTTGCGGCTCCATCGGTTTTCAAGTCCGATTCCAAGCAATTAGATCAAGTGCTGCTCCAATCTTTTTTGGTCAACTTCGTTGTGGAACAAACCGGTTATCCTGAAGAGATTGTCGAATTGGACGCAGATCTGGAAGGTGATCTTGGTATTGACAGTATTAAAAAAGCGCAACTTTTCGGCGAACTCGGTGAACACTTCGAAGTCAACATTTCACCGGATTTATCGCTTGACGATTTTCCGACGCTTCGGCATGTGATGAATTTCCTCATTGAAAACGCCCATCCTGTCAATACGGCGATTCATGCGGTTGCGGCTCCATCGGTTTTCAAGTCCGATTCCAAACAATTGGATCAGGTGTTGCTCCAATCCTTTTTGGTCAACTTCGTGGTGGAGCAAACCGGTTATCCAGAGGAGATTGTCGAATTGGACGTGGATCTGGAAGGCGATCTCGGTATTGACAGTATCAAAAAAGCGCAACTTTTCGGCGAACTCGGTGAACATTTCGAAGTCAATATTTCATCGGAGTTGTCGCTTGACGATTTTCCAACGCTTCGGCATGTGATGAATTTCCTCGTTGAAAACGCCCAATCCAAATAATGTATCCCAATGTACGTTGTCATTTTTTGTTTGAGTGTAGAGATTTTTGTAAATACCTTAAAATTTTACTTGCTAGGTCAAATAAACTCTAAACTCTAAACTCTAAACTCTACACTTTACACTCAAACAAAATGTTCGTTTATTGACAACGTGTAGTATAATTCACTGGAAAGAGGTTCAATGATGTTATCTGTTCCGTTAAGTGCTTTTGAAGAATATATGTTCCGGGATGATCGACCGGAATATCCGATGACGATGGCAACAACCTTGTTTTTTCGGGGAAAGGTCGATGTCGGTTTGTTGAGCCAAGCCTTTGATGAAACCATTGCGAGTGAACCTTTATACCGTTCCATCGTTTGTAAAAAAAAACGCCGCTGGTATTGGATTCCGTCCCAAAATGTTCCTGTCCTTCAGCAATGTGAGGCACTTCAACAACCACGTGGAGACTCAGGAATTGATCCCCTTGTTTCTTTTAATCTGCGTCATTCTCCCGGTGTTCTTTGCGAATACCGGGCAATTCCGAATGGATTCGTGATTCGTCTCCATGTTCATCATGCCATTTGCGACGGATTGGCAACCATGCGTTTTATTGGAAACTGGTTCGCCCGATATGGAGAATTGATCGGCGATACCGAGAATCTTAGTTCTTGTTTTTCTGATCCCAACCTTTTACTGCAACGGGAAAATTTACAAATTATTTTACCGCATCCGTTGTCACGCCGGACAATTGCCCAATCCTTTTATCGGGAAGTGTCGCATTGGCTTTTGCGGTATCCATGCCGGTTGAAATCTTTATCGAATCCTATTTCGGCAATCAATTCCCCTGATTCATTTTCGGAAGTTGCGAAAAAAGGCACCAGTCTTTTCTGGACGCGGCTGCCGGAAGAATTTTTCGATGCTTATCGTTGTGCGGCTAAAAAACGCGCGGTGTCGATTAACACTTTATTTTTAGGTGATTATTTTCAAGTATTACGCCAATGGCTTGAAACAACAGCAGGAAAACAGTTCGATAAAAAATGGATTCGCGTTTTGATGCCGACCAATTTACGCAAATCGTGTCATAACGGTATTCCGGCGGCAAATATGTTGGGTTACGTTTTTCTCGACAGACAAATGAAAGACTGTTCACAACCGGAATCGCTTTATACCGGAATACAAAATGATGTCGAAATGGTAAAAACATGGTCAATGGGAGCGATGTTTCTTTCTGGTGTCAAAATGGCACGGCAAATTCCGGGCGGTTTAACTTGGACAACATCAAAATATTTTTGTCACGCAACATCAATTTTTTCAAATATTGGCTGCCCTTGTAAAATATTGTCTCAAAAACGGTTTCATCTGGCAGGTACGATTCGGGTCGGAGACGCAGAACTTGTTCAACTTACCGGCGGTCCTCCGGTTCGTCCTCATTCACCGCTCAGCGGCGGTCTCTTGCTTCAAGGGCGTTTCTGGACTCTTTCCGTTGTTGCTGATTTGAATCGGTTTCCAGTCGCCGATGTGATTCATTTCCGTAACTTGCTGATCGACCGTTTTAATCAAACGGCTCAAAGTTAAGATTTTCCTCTCGTGCACGCGTCCCAAATGACCAAACAAAATCGCGGACATCACAATTATATTTCCGATTAACACGGTAGATAACAAAAAAAACATCAAGATCGCAAATAATAACACACGGAAAAATGTTTCTCGAAAACGGAATTCGAAAAATTCCGCATAGTGTTCATGTGAATCATGCATTGGTCGATGGTCAGCATATTTCATCGTATTTTCAATTGTTACAACAATTTTTGAATAGAGCTCGCTGATTTGATTTCGGTGGGATTCATTTTAACCACTAATTTTGAAAGGATGAGAAGATGAAAGACACGATCAATATTGATCAGTGTTTGATTCGCTGGACAGTACGCGGTGATCTTTCAGAATGTGTCAAGATAGAACAAGCTTGTTTTGATTTTCCGTGGGATGAAGAAGAGTTTATACGTTGTCTCAAAGGACAGAGTATCTGCTTGGTTGCAGAGTTGAAAGATGATATTTCCCAAGAGAAACAGATCGTTGCATTTATGATATACAAAATGCTGGAAGATAAAATTATCTTAGAGAATATCGCCGTTCATCCTGAATACCAACGGCAAGGGATTGGTCGGAAAATGATTGAAAAACTCATTAACAAAATGAAACAATGCCGCCGACGACAGGAACTCATTACTGAAGTACGGGAAACTGATATTGATACGCAAATTTTTTTGCGGAAAATGGATTTTTGTGCTGTTCCTCACTTATCAGGTTATCTTTTCCGATTATCACAAGTGATTGATAATCCAGCAGTTTAATAGTGAACGTTTATGAGTAACTGTCTATTTTCATTTGCGCGCAAAGACGCAAAGAATCAAAACGAGTATCTTTATCGTATCCAATTATCAATTTAATTGCGGCGATTTTTTCATTTTAGAGGATTTTTAAAAATG
>JAISQH010000276.1 GCA_031274385.1 Planctomycetaceae bacterium
CATTTTTAAAAATCCTCTAAAATGAAAAAATCGCCGCAATTAAATTGATAATTGGATACGATAAAGATACTCGTTTTGATTCTTTGCGTCTTTGCGCGCAAATGAAAATAGACAGTTACCAAAAGAATCGTCAAACCGTTTTTCAAACCTCGTTATACCACGCAAGTCATAAACGCATTCGCATAACATTAACGACGGAGGCTTGCCCCCGACGAGGTAGAGTAACGTAATCATTTTGCTTGCAAATATGCACAAGCAGGATGTTTGTGTTACTTCGGGAGCAAGCCCCCGTCGCTAACGCGGCATAACAAAGGTTCAAAATCTGTCAGTACGGATGATTGGAACCAATTCCCGAAATCTCATTTTTCGGCAGCCTTTCGCCGTTTCTCAATATCATTGCGAAGACGTTCAAATCTGTTTTTCATTGCCGGTCGGTTTTCGGGGAGAGGCGTGTCGAAAAGAACACTTTTTGTGTTGACCTGAATCGGCGTGACATTGAGTTCGGTCTTGTGACGTTGCAATTCCGTTTTGAGACGGGCAATTTCCTTTGAATAGTTCGAATCGGCAATCGTATTGCGGAGTTCGTGCGGGTCGGTTTGCAAGTCGTAAAACTCCCATTCGTCAATGTCATCGTAAAAATGAATCAACTTGAAACGACCATCATAAACGCCCTCATGACGTTTGACCATGTGAACGGCGGGGTATTCGTAGTAATGATAGTAAAACGACTTACGCCAATCCGTCGGCGTTTGCCCCTTGAGAACCGGTACAAGCGAACGCCCTTGCATGTCACTTGGAACCGGCACGCCCGCCATGTCGAGGAAGGTTTCGGCAAAATCAACATTCGACACAAGATCGTGATTCACACTGCCCGGCTTGACCACTCCTTGCCAACGAACTATCAACGGCGTTTTGAATGATTCGTTGTACATGAACCGTTTGTCAAACCAACCGTGTTCGCCAAGATAAAAACCCTGATCCGACGCGTAAACAACCACCGTATTTTCGGCAAGCCCGTTTTGTTCAAGATAGTCCGTCACTTGCCCGATGCTGTCGTCCACCGCCGCAACACAACTCAAATAATCCTTCATGTAACATTGATATTTCCAACGTTTCAACGCAACCGGATCATTTTGAACCGCTTCCCATTCCGTTTTACGGGAATCATACATCGTATGCCAATCCGCTTTTTGCTCGTCGGTCATGGAGTTCCAAACGCCGGGAACATCAAGTTTCAAATCTTGCCGCGTCATGGTTTCCGCAATCGTCATGTCTTGCTCCAACGCCGCACGCCCGCGACCGGAATAATTGTCGTCAAACGTCTCTGGATACGGAAACACACGGTCTTTGTATCGGGCATAATATTTCGGATAAGCATCCCATTCACGATGCGGCGCTTTGTGTTGCAACATCAGAAGGAACGGCTTTGACGGATCGCGTTTCTTGAGCCACTGAATCGAAAGATCGGTAATAATTTCCGTTGTCAATCCGGTGTGCCGGACTCGTTCGCCGTTGCGGATCATGGGCGGATTGTAATAAGGTCCCTGACCAATCAACACTTCGGAATAGTCAAACCCCTTGACATCACAAACAAGATGCCATTTGCCGACAACCGCCGTCTGATAACCGGCTTTCTGCAACAGTTTCGGAAATGTCGGCTGGTCAATATCGAACTTGTCCTCGTTCGTCTTGAAACCGTTAATGTGGGAATATTTACCGGTTTGAATTACGGCTCGGCTTGGTCCGCAAAGAGAATTGGTCACGCAGCAATTGGTGAACCGCATCCCTTGTGCGGCAAGTTTGTCCATCTGCGGTGTCTCGTTCCGGTTTGACCCGTAGGCACCGATTGCCTGATAAGCGTGATCGTCAGTGAAAATGAACACAATATTCGGTCGCGTCTCCGCTCCGAACACGGCAACTGTTGCCGCAACAAAAATCAACACGGAAAACAAAATGCGTTTCATAATAAACTCCCGAATTTTTTCCAAATTGCCTCGAAAAACAAAATCAACCCAACCACCGCAGCACCAAACGAAAGAACCAACACCGCTCCGCTGGCAATATCCAAAGCGCGTCCGATTACCGGATTGTAAGTTTGGGTGATTGCTCTTGCGAGGGTTTCAATTGCGGTGTTGAACATTTCCCCCGCGATAACCATTGCAATACAAAGAACCAACAATGACCATCGAACCGTATCAAAATTCCCAAGCAGCCAAGCCATTCCGAGTACGGCGATTGCCGCCGTAAAATGGACATGGTAACTTGACTGCTGATGAACCGACTGCCGCAAACCAAGAAAAGCGTCCGTAAATTTTCGACTCCAAGTTCGTTTTCCATGTGAAAAATGATATGGAGGTTTCTTGCTGAGTTCGCCGGTTAATTCGCCGGTCAATTTCTTGGTCTGTTTATTGATTCGTTTGTTCGTTCTCGGTTTCTTCATAGTGCCGCATTATACCGAACATTCCCGACACTTCAAGGTTCAGCCACACAAGTCACGTTAGCGACGAGGGCTTGCCCCCGACGAGTTAAGTTGTTAGCGGACGCAAGCGTACAAAAAGAATCAATCATTTCGGGGGCAACATCAATCGTTTCGGGGGCAAGCCCCTCGTTATACCCCCCATCTTTTAACATACATTTTTTCAATAGCCGCGCAGCGACGACATTATCGAGACCCATCTTCGTCTCATTCCCTAAACTCCGCTTTTGATAATGCCGTCGCTGCGCGACTTGATGGTGGTTGGAGGGGCGTTGTCCGGCGGTTGCGTTGCGCTACACCGCCGGTTATGCATCATGTCGTCGCTAGCGCGACTAAAATAGAATTGATGATGGCTCTTTCGTTTATCTTGTATTGTTCGTCTGGGTCGTATCTCAAAAAAATGGTGAGGTATAACAAGGGCGTTGTCCTACGCTATGATATTTGACCCTTTCAGGGTCAGATCAAATCGGAACTTTCCTTTCAAATGTCAACCTCTCACAAAATCCAAAACAATCAGGAATTTTTTGCCATGACGGAGCAGCAACACCTTGCCCATTTTAATACTTTTCAAACATTTTTCAAAAAAGTTCAAAAATTTTCAAAAATTTTCAAAAAAGTTCTAGCATTTTTCAGCAACTTCGAGGACAATAGTTTTTATTCGAGTGAAGTGAATAGCGTCAATCGTCAATAAAAGAAAATAAACCGCTTGCGTCACTATCCACTATCAACTCTCCACTAACAAAACTTGTTGGTCGTGCGATCAGCAAAACAACTTAAAAATTTTAGGAGAAAACACAATGAAAAAGCAACTACATTACGGTTTCACGCTTGTTGAACTGCTGGTCGTCATCTCGATCATCGGAATGCTGGCAGGTCTACTACTCCCAGCCGTACAAGCCGCAAGAGAAGCAGGACGAAGAGCAACCTGTACAAGCAATCAAAGCAACATCGCTTTGTCTTTGCTGAATTACGAGTCAGCCCGAGGGGTATTTCCAAGTTTGCGTAAACAAATTACCGACGCAGATACTTCCACGGCTGATAATGAAACTTATGGAAACTGGGTTACATTTATTTTACCATACTTAGAATACAATACAGTATGGGAAACGATTTCACGCGGAGGAACAATCGCAACAGATCATTCACTCCGTACTTTTCCTCTTCCGGTGTTGATTTGCAAGAGTTCCGACAAAGACCCTCGTGGTACAGAAATCAGTTATGTTGCCAATGCCGGTTATCAGAATATGATTGGTACTGATTGGGCAGTCGCAGCAACCAATACAGGCGGCGGTACTCCAGATAAAGCACTTGAAGCCAATCGCAAACGTGATGCCATTTTTATTGATCACACATTACGTCAAAGTTATGCGGCAGCTGGATATATTGAAGCCAAAGAAACGGTTTCCGTCGATTACATCTCATCACACGCCGGAACAGCAAATGTTTTGTTGCTTTCAGAAAATCTGGATGCCGGAAAATGGATTACTTTTTCTGACTCTACCACTGACGCTTATGTTATTTCTGCTTATGAGGATGGAATCGCTCTACCTACTGCGGCTAAAGCCGGAGAAGGCAAAGTCGTTGAGAGTTCTCTTGCATTCTGTTTCCCTTTTAACAAAGGTGTCACTGCAAATGATTTTATTGATTCTGCCAAAATCACTTTGGTTGATAATTTTGGTGCGGGAAAAGAACCTTGGCTCGGATATGATGCCGCGCTTGATGGAGCAACTGGCAGTACGGGAACGGGAAAGTCAACAACACCAGTATTTATCAATCAGGCTCGAACTGGTTATGATAATATGAATCGCTATCGTAAAGCACGACCCTCTTCAAACCATCCGGGAATTGTTTTGGGTACTTTTGCAGATCGTAGCGTTCGGTCATTAAATGAACAAATGAACAAAGAAATTTTTGTGCGAATTTGTCAGCCGAACAGCGGTCAGATTGTTAATTCAAATGACATCAATTGATTCTTTCTCGTAACACAAGAAACCAAGTTTCGGGGGTTGTCGGCGTTGCCGCAACCCCCGTTTGTGTTCAATCAGTATTCGGTTATAATTTCGTAAATTGAAAATGGAGAAGATGATTTTCATTTCTCGGTTATTGTCTGAACAAGATTAAAAGGATTTTTAAGATGACAGGATGGAACACACAATAATCCGTTCGTTAGCGACGGGGGCTTGCCCCCGAAGTGAATAGTTATTTTCGGACGCAAACGGGTGCCGTCTCGTCGGGGGCAAGCCCCGTTGCTAACGCGAATTTGTGGACAACAAGGACAACGCCCTACTTAGTTAATAGTTAATAATGAATAGTTTCGCAAGCGGTATTCACTATCAAATTGTTTGAACAACGCTTGCGGAACTATTCACTATCAACTAAATCGGCGTTGCCCTACGCTATAATATTTGCCCCTTTCAGGGGCGATAAATCAGAACTTTCCTTTCAAATGTAAACCTCCACAAAATCCGAAATAATCAGTAATTTCACAAAAGGAACCGATTTATGTTCAAATTCAATCAAATTATGCGGGGAATGGCTTCGGTCGGTTTGTCAATGCCGACAAAGGCTCCAACCATTCGGAATCATCGGAAATTTTCAACCATCAGCAGCGAAGAACACCTTGCTCAATGTTGGAAAGAAGTCGGAAATTGTCTGTATCTTGCTCTCGAAAACCATGACGAAACCCTCGAAAAAAACAATGATTGATCAAGCCCAAATTCTTGAAATGATGCAACAGTCCATGGAACAATCGGCACTCCGTGAAAGTGCGCAGTTTGTTCAAGAAATAATAGATCGAATTAAAACTCAAAAAGAAACAGAAAAACAAATCAACGAAAAACAAAAAATTGTAACAATTGACAATTGAAAACGGAGGAGATGATTTTCGTCGGAACGAAACAGAGGTAACTGTCTATTTTAACAATCCTGCGTCAATAAACGTACTCTTTTATCCGTTGCAGATTCATTTTTGTTTTTC
>JAISQH010000281.1 GCA_031274385.1 Planctomycetaceae bacterium
CATTTTTAAAAATCCTCTAAAACGAAAAAATCGCCGCAATTAAATTGATAATTGGATACGATAAAGATACTCGTTTTGATTCTTTGCGTCTTTGCGCGCAAATGAAAAGAGACAGTTACCTTTCAAAATTTTTAATTTTTTTCCCCCCGTTACGACGCTTTGCAAAAGTCCGGTTAAAACAATGAAACCGTTTCGGAGACCAAACTATTTTCCCAAACTGTTTTCTATTTTCATTCCCCCCTTGCCCTGCCCAATTGACTCTGATAAAATATCTTCAACTTAACGAATTAACAAAGGTTTCGCTGTTATTCAGTGAATCCTTGTTTTGAAATTCGATTTCGGATTGGAAGGACGTTGTGCAACTTCCAAGTTATTTTGTTTTCCTTACCCTTCTATTTTCAGAAACTTTTATGTCACAAGATCACATTCAGCAAACAGAACAAGCGGAATCTTCCGATCATCCGCAGTCTCAACAACAATCTCCTCAAGTTCGGTTCGATGACTCAAAAGTGACGGCAACTTATGCCAATTTTTGCCGTATTACCGGAACTCCCGAAGAATTGATTATTGATTTCGGTTTGAATCCGCAACCGGTTGGTATTCCGTCAACCCCGATTGTCGTAACAGATCGTATCGTAACAAATTTTTATACCGCCAAACGAATGCTTTACGCCCTTCAAACAACAATCCAACGGCATGAACAAACATTTGGCGTTCTGGAAATAGATGTTCAGAAACGAGTCCGCCCTCAATAAAATTCGTAACCATTCACGGAAATAAGATCGGCTCATTTTGATGTTGAATTGACCGGATTTTAAACCGGTTCACAGGATTGACAGGATGATTTTAAAGAAAAACATTCTGCCAGTCTTGTTAATTCACTCTAAAAACGGGTTCGTCTTTTTATTGTTTCTATTATTATGACTTGGCAGGGAATTAAAGGACATGACGCTGTTTTTCAGCGGTTTCAACGGGCGTTGCAACGAGGACGGTTGGCGGGCAGTTTTCTTTTTATCGGACCGTCCGGTATCGGAAAACGTCAATTCGCCATTGCTCTTGCCAAAGGATTTCTTTGCAAAGGAAACTCCAGCCTTGATCCTTGCGGCGTTTGCGATTCATGCCGGCTGTTTGAAAGTGCCGAATCGGCAAAAACGCTTCCGCCGGAAAATGAAAAAAAATCAAAAAAAGGGAAATCCGAAAAATCCAAAGAAATAAAAGAAACAGTTGCCGAAGAATTTATTTCGCCGCATCCTGATTTGTATTATGTTTCCAAACCGCCGGACAAATCGTTTTTGCCCTTGGAACTTCTGATTGGCGACAAGGAGCATCGCGGTCAATCGGGATTATGTTACAACATTTCCCGAACGCCGTTTCTGGGTCATCATAAAGTTGCGATTATTGAAGACGCTGATTTTCTCCATGCGGAAGGCGCCAACGCCTTGCTCAAGACGTTGGAGGAACCGCCGCCGGATGCACTCCTTATTCTGATCGGAACTTCGACAACAAAACAACTTCCAACCATTCGGAGCCGTTGTCAGATTATTCGTTTTGCGCCGTTACCGCCTCAGATTCTCGGTTCGCTTTTGATGGAACAAGGTGTTGTATCGACATTGGAGCAATCGTTGACTTTAGCCAAGCGAGCCGGAGGCAGTCTTGATCAGGCGAAAGATTTTTTCGACGACGATATTGAAATAATTCGAAGCGAGTTGAACCGCTCCCTTTCTCATGCTCGTTTGGACTCTGTTGCTTTAGCCGCAAAACTGAACGAATTTATTGAAAAAGTTGGCAAGGAGGCTCCGTTACGCCGTCGTCGGCTTCGATTACTTTTCAATTTAGCCATTGATTTTTTTCGGGAAAAAATGAAGAAATCCGAAACGCCGCGACAAACCGACGAAACCGCCACGCATCGCGAACGCCCCAATATTCAACGAGTTGCCCGTCGTTTGGATCGGACGTTGGACGCGCTGGAACAAATTGACCGTAACGTTAATATTCCTTTTGTGGTGGACGCCTGGTGTGCCGATCTGGCAAACGGGTTAAATTAAATTTAATTTAAGGCAACTTCTAAAAACTCTTTTTTAACCACGAAAAGCACGAAAAAGCACGAAAGGGTTTTTGTTATAACTTTTTTACTTTAACCAATTTATAACAATGTGCTTTTCGTGAAATTTCGTGTGTTTCGTGGTTAGTCTCAGTTTTTAGAAGTTCCCTTAAATTAATTAAAAGAATCTCTCAGTACCTGTCAATTTGGTTTTTTAAGGATTGCGCGCAAAAACGCAAAGAAATTTCATGGTTGATTTTAACTTGTTAAAAAATACTGATTGTTTCGGATTTTGTGGGAGGTTTATATTTGAAAGGAAATAGCCGTTTTTATTTTGGCATTGAAAGGGTTTGATCAAATCCACAATGTTAATCAGGCGGCACGTTGTGTTTCTTCGATGGCGAGGCGAATTCGGGTGAATGGTTCTGCGAGATCAATTGTTCGTGACAATTGTTTTATGTTGTCGATCAATGGATTGTGTTCGGCTTCGTTGACCGTCGGAACCGCAATAAACCGGTTGCCAATCCTGACCTCTCGCCAACGTTCAAGATTCAAACCCGGAACCGCCGGAATTCGGAGTTGTTCCTCGATGTCGTCCGAACGCGTTTGAAGATGAGCGTTTTCAATGCCAAACGATTTCAAGGACGCATTGAGTTCTTCGGAAATTTCAAGCGTTGTTTTGGGTTCGGGAAAAAGATCGTTGATTTTCTCTTCTGATTCTTCAATGGGGTTGTTTTCCTGATTCGGCTGAATCTCCGGTTGAAAATGAGGTTGAAGAACCGGTTGAGCCTGTTTTTTTCCGGTTTCAAAGACGTAGAAAACCGGAGTTTCGATGTGTTCCTGCACTGCCAGCACTGCGGCGGCGTTGGTCAGAACGTAGGAAACGGAAACTTTAGCACGGGAAAGAAGCGTTTGCGCAATTTGTTCACCGTAAAGAAACGGCTCCAATGTATTACCGTAAAGAATTTCCTGAGTCCGATTGGGTTTTAGCGGGGTCGTACAATGAAATTCAAGCGGTCGCCCCGCCTGATTTAAGATGAGATAACCACCAATCAACCCCAATCGAGGTTGATCAATGACCGTCAAAAAACCCAGTTTTTCAAACAACGGGGAGGTGTTTGGCATAATAACAGAGCGCAAGAAAACAAACGCTTCACCTTTTTATCGGAAAACAGCACGGAAAAGATTCAGTAATTCGCAAAATCAGTAAATCACAAAAGGAAGAACCAATCCGACGCCATAAAAAACAAAAATTCTTTAACATTTTTTGGAGGGGTCTCGACTTTTTTGCAAAAAATGTTCTACTTAGAAAATCGTGTTTTATTGAAGGGCAATGAAAATTTTTTTCGTCATGATGGAGTTGTTTTTTTAGAAAATTGTTTTCCATTCCTTTTTTCGAACCTTTTCCTCATTTATTAATTATGTTATCTAAGTCAACTAGTTCCCGTGAACCGCATTTTTTCTCACAAATTGATGTTGTTCATTCTGTTCCTCAGTCGAGACCTGCTCAGGAACCTCTTTCGGAAATCTGTACTTTGATGCGGGAATTGCTTTCTGCTCAAAGCCGTCAAAATGAATTGTTGGAAGAACTTATTTCTCAGGTTAGTCAATCGCATCGGCGTAAGGCGGTTGAACTGGCTCTTTGGAAACGGGCCAATCCTGAACTGGCGGATTTTTGCCGACGTGCCGCCGTGAAATTGGAGCGGGTTCAAACGGATTTGCTTTCCTCGATTACGGAAGAAGTCGAGTACAACGCGGAAACATTTCTCGACAGTGAATTTGCCTTAAACGAATTTGTTGATCGATTCGGAATGAAATTTATACACTTAAACACACTTCTTCAGGTTCTTTCGCAACTTGGAAACGCTCCTGATATTCAGTTTCAACAAAATTCGGAAACGCGCAAAGACGCATAATGTCCGGTTTATTTTTTCGACAAATGATCTTGTCCATTTCGAACAAGAAGGTAAAATAATCCGTTTGAATTCCTGTGATCATTGAGGTTTTGTCCATGCCTAAAATTCTCTGTATTATATCTTTGGTCATTTCGAGTATTATCTTTTTGGTTTTCCTTGCCAACATGTTGATAGGAGTACCATTTGGTTCTGCCGGAGGCATGCTGATGAATATCGGTATGATTGTCGGTGCTCTTATTATCGGGACATTTAGTGTTCTGACCTTTTTGGAGTCCCGATAAAACGAGATGGAAACACCGAAAGTCACGGAGATTCATTTGCCGTGACTTTCGGGTTTTGTCAATGAAATGAGCGGTTAAGTTACCGGCACATTGGATCGTAGTTGCGGAGTCGGATTTGAATCCGGTGCGTCAAGAATCGGACGGCGCGGTAATTTCGGTTCGGTTGGTTGTTCTTCGTTTTGTTCTTTTTGAAGCAACGAAGGTGCCTCGTCATCAAAGAGCGGAGTGGTGTGATCTTGTAACGTATTTTTCTTATTTTCTTCTTCCTTTTCTCTTTCTTGTTGACGAGTTTCCGCATCCTGAATTCGGGTTGAATCTTTATTCATATCAGCCAGTGACTTGCTGACTCCTTTCGGATCCAGCGGTTTGGTAACATTACAAATATCCTGAGTGCAGGCGCAAGGATTTCGATTACAGAATTTGCAGGTGAATGCGTAAGGAACCTGACCAGCAAAACCGGGCTGGTCACATTCGCAAGGGTCTTTATGGCACAACGGGCAAGACCAACGAAACGTGAACGGGCGTGCATAACCGGCGAAAAGCGACGGATTCCAATGTGGTCGGTAATAAGGAGCCGGATTGTAATACACGGGAAACTTTCTTGCACCGTTATTGTACATATCGAGAATCGGGCGCGGAATAACGGACAGAAATCGTGGTTCTTTATAGGGGTTAAATTCACCGCGTGGTCCGTGACCGTCGTCGGCATGTTCACAAGGATCGCTCCGATGTTCACGACAGGCGTCGCAAGTTCCGCAGGGTTCGTCTCCGGCGGTCAAATCGCAGGAGTTGGACATATTCTGACTACGCGGTTGGACGCAATGCCGGCATAAGGTCTTTTCGCACGGAAAACCCGCCTGACACATTTTACATTGACCGCAAGGTGTTTTCGGATTCTCTTCGCAAAGCGGACAGGTTTTCGGTTCAAAACCTTCGATATCCTGATTGCATTGATCTTCAACAATCCGGCGTTGCCGTTCGGTTTCGGCAATTTCGGAATACCGATCACGGTGAATCGGACCGGGAGCCTTGCCGCGAATGAAATTCGGATTCACTCCAACCGTTTTCGGATTCGGATACGAAAAGGAACCGCTTGGAATTTCGTGACTCGAAACGTTTTGCACAAACAAAAGGAACAAAAAGCTCAAAACCAAAGACGCCGGAATAATTTTCGTGTTGTTGTAGCGAAAAAACATAAATCTTCTCCGATTCCGCAGGTTAGGGGATGGACGACATTTGAAACCGATTAATCATAGGTTGCTTTTTGACGTTGTGCTGCCGAATCCGACAATTTTTTTCAAACAAATTTTTTTATTCTCACTCATAACCGTTAAAATCGTTACAATGAGTTGTTTTTTCAGAATAGACAAACACGACGGCGATAGACGAACCGTCTATTTTAATCTGCTTGTAAATTAAAATAGACAGTTACATTGACGCCGCCAATCTTGATGACCGGCAACTCCGTGTTTTTCGTTCGCTTTTAGAAAAAACCAAAACGATAAAAGCCGCAACCGCCAAAGAACAAAACGCTTACGAATTGGTTGAAGAAGAATAAAATCAGGACGAACCGGAGTTCTTGTTGACGGTTCATTAACATGAATTAAAATACACAAACCTTTCATCTTTTTTCAAAAACGAAACACGCAAACGACAGAATCACCAAAAAAATCAAAAAATCAA
>JAISQH010000149.1 GCA_031274385.1 Planctomycetaceae bacterium
CAAAATAAAAAAACAACAGGAAATGATTTTTGACAACGGAGTTGCGGAAAATCATCGGTTTGAAGGGTTGCGAGAGAACCAAACGGTGTTGAAAACGGGTCTAACATTTGAGGGTGCCCGTGTCCGAAATAGACCCAAAAAAGCGGACTCCGGTTTAGTGTTTCGATTAATTCGTGTTGATAATCAATGGGAGCGGGGCAAAACGGACTCTTCCAATTAGCGTACAAAAACGACACGTCATACGATTCAGGAATGGTTTCTGTTAAGGCGTAACGTGTTGTCGATTCGACCACGCCTTCGAGCAACGGTGAAAAATGACCTGTTCCGGCAACCATTTGAAATTGCCGGCACCAAATTCCAACCGGAATTTCCGTTTCATAACGAATTGTTTTTCGGATTTGACAATCGAGTTCTGTGGCGGTGTTAGCGGCAAACCGACCAACCGCAAAATCCGCCACTCCGTCATTGTTCAGGTCGGCATACCAATCGTCCGAAGCAAGAAAAGACTCTTTACCGAAATGCTGAACAACACGGCAAGGAATTTGCGGTGACGGCACCGCCTCTTTTCCAACCAAAAGAACCGCTGAAAGAGAAACCTGATCGGCAAGAAACCGAATCCGGTTTTTAATATCCGATGTTGTGAGCGGTTCGGAAAGAACATGAACGGTGTAACCTTGCGAACTCCGGTATTTGATCCAAGGTTCCAATGACCGATGAAACGCCTGAGGACAAACCACCACAACATGTTCCGACGCAGTAACAAAACCAGTTAAAACAACAAAGAAAAGTATCCGGTTACAAACATAACGAAACAAGAACATCCCTTTGATTGATGAGGAGATATTACTGAAGGGAACTTCTAAAAGCCGGAACTACCACGAAACACACGAAATTTCACGAAAAATACAAATGCTGTTAATCGTTTATAATAAAAAAGTGATAACAAAAATTCTTTCGTGCTTTTTTGTGTTTTTCGTGGTTAAAAAAGAATTTTAGAAGTTCCCTGAATTAAATTAAATTACCAGGCGAAATGGGCAAACGCTTTATTTGCTTCCGCCATACGGTGAACATTTTCCCGTTTGGTAATAGCGGTACCTTCTTTGTTGTAGGCATTGACCAATTCGGACGCCAGCTTTTCGTGAGTTGGCTGTCCTTTTTTGTCACGAACAGCCATGAGTATCCAACGAATTGCTAAAGATTGTTGCCGATTTTTCTGCACAGTCATCGGCACTTGATAAGATGCTCCGCCAACCCGTTTGGAACGAACTTCGATATTGGGTTTCACGTTATCGAGTGCTTGATGAAAGACTTCTATCGGCGATTTCTCCGAAATCTTTTCCTTGATAATATCAAGCGCACCATAAAAAACACCTTGTGCGGCGGTTTTTTTCCCGTCCCACATGAGACAATTGATAAACTTGCTTGCCAAGATCGAATTGTAAATCGGATCCGGTTTTAACTGTTTTTTGCTTGCGGTAATACGACCCATTTTTTAACGGATAGTGAAATGGTGGATAAGTGATACAGGAATAAACTTTTTATACAACGTGTTTGTGTCAAAATAGATTGACGTATTGACATCAAACGACATTATTTTTTCTTGGGTGCTGCGCCTTTGGCACCTTTTGCGGCGGTTTTTTGAACTTTCTTGGCTCCGTAACGGCTTCGAGCCTGTTTTCGCCCGTCAACACCGGAGGAATCGAGCGTTCCCCGAATAACCTGATACCGAACTCCCGGCAAATCCCGAACACGACCTCCGCGAACCAAAACAATCGAGTGTTCCTGAAGTGAGTGTCCTTCGCCGGGAATATAAACCGTAACTTCCTTACCGTTTGAAAGACGAACCCTTGTAATTTTCCGCAATGCGGAATTGGGTTTCTTAGGCGGCATTGTTCGGACAAGAAGACAGACGCCTCGTTTTTGGGCACATTTATCCAAAACGGGCGATTTACTTTTATAAATTTGTTGTCTGCGGTTTTTACGAACCAGTTGATTGATTGTCGGCATAATTTTTCGTTAGTTTCTGAGTCGATTTACAAAAATCGGCGTAAAACATCAATAATTCACCAAAGAGACAAGATGATACCGGATTTTCCAATATTGTCAACGGGGCATTATGAAAAAATCGGTCTTGAGTGTTGCGGTTTGAATTTGTATGATTCCATTTTGAATCTCATTTTTTACTGAAAGCCCCAACGATGTTCCGTTTTTTTTTGTTAATTATTTTGCTAACTTGTTTTACCGGTTGCCTTTGCGACCCGGATCATTGTGCGATGCCGGATTTGTTCCATCCGGGTCACATCGATTACCAACGTGATCGGATGAAGCAATTTGATCCTTTTAGCCGAACCGACATTGGTCAAAAAATCGAAGGCGACCGTCCCGGCGGTTCCCAAGAACAAACCCCGTTGCCGCAACATTTCGAAAAATATCCGGTCAACAAAAAATATCCGCCTCAATAATGAAATTCAAAAATACTGATTATTCCAGATTTGGGGGGCGTTTTTTTTTCCGGTTTGAGGTGGCGACGATGAGGTTTTGGAGCCAATCATCGGCGTAACGTTTGTCGTTTAGGCGTTCCGCTGGGCATCGGTGT
>JAISQH010000297.1 GCA_031274385.1 Planctomycetaceae bacterium
ATCCTCGTTTTTCATTTTTAAAAATCCTCTAAAACGAAAAATCGCCGCAATTAAATTGATAATTGGATACGATAAAGATACTCGTTTTGATTCTTTGCGTCTTTGCGCGCAAATGAAAAGAGACAGTTACCTTATTTTCCCTTATGAAAAAGGAAATAAGGGAAAATAAATGTACAGAATATTGTACTCCGTTGCTACTAAGTTTTTTTGGGAAAATATTATAAAAATAATGGTTTTGAGGAATTATTTTTTTTGAAACGAAATAACGTGACGAAAAATTGATCAAAAAGCCTAAAATTAAAATAGACAGTTACTCCAAATTGACATACTCGGCAACAAATGAATCGGTATAACATTTCAAAAAATCAGGAGCAAACAACGGATTACCAACCGTTTTTCGGGCAAACCGGTCATGCGGATTGTTCGGCTGCGAATCTGATTTGAAATCGATTTTTTCCTCAATCATTGTTTCCATTTTATTTTGTAGTTCTGATATTTGTCTCCATCAAAAAGTTAATTTTAACTTGAAATTTCGAGATTTCAAGCGGTGTTTGGGTAATCCGGTTAACCGCGTGAGCGTCTTGTTTTTCGGTGAACCATGTTGTCAAGCAATATCAATATGTTAAAATGACGATGTTCGATGATTATTTTCCGATGACCATTTTTTAATAACGAGGTTTACGCGTGCCGGGTACTGCCATTATCGGTCTCCAATGGGGGGACGAAGCAAAAGGTAAAATTGTTGATCTGCTCACCGAACAAAATGAGATTGTTGTTCGTTATCAGGGAGGAGCGAATGCAGGGCATACTGTTGTTGCCAACGGGAAGAAATTCAAATTATCGTTGATTCCAAGCGGTATCTTTCGCCCGAAAGTTCAATGTCTTATCGCAGGCGGAGTCGTTTTGGATCCCGCTTCAATCCTTAAAGAAATTGACGGTCTCGTTAAGCAAGGAATCAAAATTGATCGTAATTTGATGATCAGCGACCGCGCCCATGTTATTTTTCCATGGCACAAAATTGCCGACCGAATGTTTAACAACATCGGCAACGACGAACCGATCGGAACAACCATGCGCGGTATCGGTCCCTGTTACGAAGATAAAGTCGGACGAGCCTTAGCCATTCGGGTTGGCGATCTGTACAAGCCGGGTTTCAAAAATCAAATCGAACATATTGCCGGTGTCAAAAATCAATTGTTTCTGGGTTTAACCAATCATTTTGATCATACAATGAGGATTTCCGGTTGGGATATTGAGTTGGAAGCGGAATCAATTTACAAGGAGTATTCCGGTTATGCCGAACAGCTTCGACCTTATGTTACCGACACAACAAATTATCTGCTTGACGCGGTTGATGCGGACAAACGAATTCTTTTCGAAGGCGCGCAAGGGTCATTGCTGGATATTGATCACGGAACCTTTCCGTATGTAACAAGCAGCAACAGCAGCGGCGTAGGAATTTCCGGCGGCAGCGGAGTTCCGCCCCATTTTCTTAAAAAAATTGTCGGAATTGTCAAAGCCTACACAACCCGTGTCGGAGGCGGTCCGTGTCCGACGGAACAAAACAACGAAATCGGTCAGCAAATTCGTGATCGCGGCAACGAATACGGAACCGTCACAAAACGCCCAAGACGTTGCGGTTGGTTTGACGCGGTGGCTGTCCGTTATTCGGCAAGACTGAGCGGTGTTGATGTGATTTCGGTGATGCTTCTGGACGTTTTGAGCGGTATTGATTCTCTCAAGATTTGTACGGGTTACGAAATCGAAGGACAACAAGTTACGCATTTTCCGAGTCAAATTGATGATCTCCGAAAAGCGGTTCCGATTTATGAAACGTTGCCCGGTTGGAAAGAAGAAATCACCGGAATCACAAAATACAACGATCTTCCCGAAAACGCCAAACGTTACATCAAACGAATTGCCGAACTGATTGGTAAACCGGTTGAAATTGTTTCCGTCGGTCCTGACCGTCTCCAAACTATAATATTTTAGTAGCCAGTAGCCAGTAGTCAGTGAATAGTTCGTAAGCGATAGTTACACGGTTGAGTAAGAACCACAACACTATTCACTGACTACTGACTACTGACTACTGACTACTGAAATGTTATTATTAAGTGTTTTTTTAATTCTTTTCACGTGGGCGTCGGCAGCGGCTTCAACCGGAGAAGGTGTTACCGCGTTTCAGCAGGGTGATTACCAAAAAGCCGCCGACGCCTTTGCAGAAGCAGAACAAAAGTCGCCGGAAAATCAACGCCTTGTCTTCAATCACGGTGCCGCTTTAGCCGCCTCAGGAAAAATTGAGGAAGCCATCGAAATTCTTCGGAAATCAGCAGTGGCAAAAGAGGCGGATGTGGCGTCAAAATCGTTGGCTCTTTTAGGCGGGATTGCTGTTGACCGTGCAAAGCAATTGCTTTCCGAAAAACCCGAAGAAACTCCGTACAAAAAACGTCTGGAAGTTCTCGATCAATTGCGAGCCGCCGAAAAATATTACGCGGAATCCCTGATCGTAAAACCGCCCGAATCGGGGCAACCGGAAACGGTGCGAATGAATCTTGAACAAATTCGAGCCTGGAAAAACCGAATCCAAGCGGAATGGGACTCTGTTGATCGTTCTCAAAAACGATCCGACAAGATCGCAGAACGTCTGGAATGGTTCGAGAATTGGGAGAAAACGGTTAAAGATTCCATTCTTCAAACCAATGAAATCCCGAATTCGCCGAAGAAATTTCAAATGCTTTACGAAACCGCCCGCGAACAGGATAAATTGTCGGAAGAAATCGCGGTTTTACAAAATGAATTTCAGCAAAAGCAGGATGACAACGAAATCTCGGAACAAGAACGTCAAGAAATTGAAATGCTTCTTCAGGAATTGGAACGGATTCGCGATTTAACCGGAAATGTCGGCAAATCGCTCCGTCAATTTCAAAACGAAAAAGCCGCAGAGACTGCCAATGAAGCGTCGAATCAAATGAATCGGCTTCGGTTGAATCTTTCGCCGTTTGAAGTCATTGTTCAGGAAGCCGAAAAGAAACAAGCAAAACTCTGCGATCTTAACCCGGCAAGCGGAAACGAATCATCGGAACCTCTCGACTCGGCAGAACAAACACGGGAAGAACAATTAGTTGCCGATTGGATGCCGCTGATGGTTTTCCGGGCGAAACAGGGATTGCAAGGGATTGAGGCTGGTCATGCCGCCGATCCGAATCAGCCCGACAAGATCAATGCCCTTCGGGAATCAATGAATTTAGCAGTCCAATACGGATCGGAAATCCAAACTGTTGCCGAAGACGCGTCCCGATTGCTTGCCGAAAAGAAACCCGACGAAGCGTTCCCTAAACAGAAGCAGGCTCTTGAATGGCTCCGTGAAATTCTGAAACCGCTGCAACAACAGCAACAAAATCAGCCGCAAAACCAACAGCAAGACTCCAATCAATCGCAAAATCAACAACAAAATAATCAGCAACAGCAACAAAACCAAGAACAACAGCAAAAACAGAATCAACAACAAAATAATCAGGAACAAAAACAAGATCAAGAACAGCAACAAAAACAGGAGCAACAGCAGAAACAAGATGAAAATCAGGACAATCCAACGGAACCGAATCCGTCTGAATCGAAACCGGAACAACAGAAAAATGATTTAGCGTCTCAGGAAAAGCAAGAAGAAATTGAAAAGGCGGAACGAATGCTCCGGCAAGTCAAGCGGCGTCAGCAAGAAGCCAATGAAAAACGCGAAAAAGTCCGGGCATTACTCATGCAAGCCGTTCCTGTAGAAAAAGATTGGTGAACGGTGCGGGAAAATCAATGTAACGGTTTCTTTTGTTTTTCAAGGGTTGC
>JAISQH010000316.1 GCA_031274385.1 Planctomycetaceae bacterium
AAATCCAACGATTCGTTTTAGGCTTTCGCCAGAAATTAACCGGCAAATTTTTTTGTTTTTATCAAAAGGCTCCATAGCCCAATTCTAACACTTTTGTTGCCGGTTAATTTCTGGCGAAAGCCTAACCACGAAACACACGAAATTTCACGAAAAATACAATTGCTGTAAACCGTTTGTCATAAAAAAGTGATAACAAAAATTCTTTCGTGTTTTTTTGTGTCTTTCGTGGTTAAAAAAGAGTTTTTAGAAGTTGCCTACAATTTTCCATTTTCAATTTTCCATTTTCAATTAAAATGCGGTGGTGAGCAAAACAAATAGGTTGGGGCTTCGAATCGTGTTCCTTTTGCGATTTTTTGCCCGACACTTTCCGGCGAATCAGCAAAAAGCGGTGAAATTTCAATCGGTGTTGCTTCATCCACCACTGCTTCGGCTTTGCGCAGCCAATCGGTGTACATTTCGGAAAGATCACGCTTAACGGTTTCCGGTGAATCGGAGGGCGAACCCGGTGCGTTTTTGAGCGGCGCGTAATGATTCGGCGGGTCAACTTCAACAACAACCGCGTTTTTCGCCGAAGGAAGAAGATCAAAAATAAACCGTTCAAATTTGATGGCATTTTCTTTTTCCGGCTTGATTCGTTCTCCCGTCGCAAGATCAATAAACGGAACTTTTTTTCGGGCAATATGAAATGGCAATGAAGCGGCGATTTTTGAAGTTCGGTCAAGCAGATCGGCGTTGAAAAGATGAACCGCGATACTTCCAGCCCAGATTTTGAGTGAGCCGTCCTGATTGGTTCGACGGGCAACCTCTTCCGGTAAATCGCTGTACTCGATAACGTAAAGCCGACCGTCCACCTCGACGATGTTACCAACCTTGTCGGTGGGAAATCGTTTGCGGATAACCTGACTTGTCAGTTCGGAACCGCTCAAAAGATGATAACCTAAAAATTCCGGCGAACAAATCCGAACCAACGGATTGTCAACCTGATTATAAAACAGATATTCGATTCCGCGTTGCCGAAGCCGATCCAGAACGGAACTTCCGTCTGTCTTTTTCCGGGTGATGGCGGCGAGCATTCCGCCGTGACCGTCCGGACTCAACGCCATACCGCCTTTTGAATCCAGCAAAATCCGACCGTTTTCCAATGAAACCGCAGGCATTGTACCTTGACAAAAGATGAAAACATCTTCTTTTTTCAGACCGAAATAGTTTTTCTGCTCTAAAAAGTCAACTGTTTCGTTGTGAGTTGCCGGACTCGTCATAATGCAGAAAGGAATCGGATAACCGTACCGCAATGAATTGGCGAGAACTTTTTCAAAATGGATTTGAAACAGCGTTGCCTCACTTACCGGACCAACCGGATACATGCCTTTTGGATGCGGAAAACCAAGCCGGGTTCCCTGACCGCCGGCAACAAGAATCGCACCGACTTTTCCCTGATGCAAGACTTCTTGCCCAGCTGAAACCGCCTCCTGAAACGAAACCGGTTTTCGTGATTTGCACGGTGTCGGGTCGGTGACGGTTGAGAATTTATAAGCCGGCGGGTCGGTTGCCCGATCCGCTAAAGTCAATGACTCCGCCGGATCGTCCCGATGTTCGTAAAGATCAGCAACCTGCGCAAAATCCACGAACTCGATTTGTGTTGCCAACTCTTGTTGTTCCAAATCGGAAAGCGATTCCCAAAACGTAAGAAGATGTTCCTGACCGTATTGTGTAAGATGTTCAAAAAGTTTGTTTTTCATGGTGTTCGTGTCTTTCGTGGTTGATCATGATTGCGCTGTCGTATTAAACTCCACTTTTGATCATAACGGAGTAATCGGTTGAAACTCAGAAGGCGGAACAACAACCGGCGGTTTTGGTATTGGTGGTACTGGCGGTGTTGGCGATTCTGATTGGGGCGGCTCCGGTATTGGCAACTTGAACTTGGGATGCTCCACTTTAATCGGTTCCGGCTGTGACGGTTCCGGCTGTGACGGTTCTGATTGCGACGCTTTCGGTTGCGGGGATTCCGGTTTGGGCGGTTCCGGCGACGGAGTTTCTGTTGGCGGAGCGGGAATCGGCAAACCTTTAATGAGTGCTTCCAGATATTTTCGTTGCTGTGCCGAACGCGGGTCGCTCAGCGGAATAATCGGAATATCGGGAACGATTTGTCCGGCAAAAGTCAAACCAAATAACTTTGAACCAACCATTTCTTCAAGTTTATCAGCATCAAATGCCAACGATTCCGGTTTCGTCCACTCAACAGCCTTTTCGGGATTCAACGAAACAAACAACAATGTCGATTGCGGATTTTTTAATTCTTCCGGTTTCAAATCGGGATTGGCAAAAGGCGTTCCTTCCGAATTGAAGAACTGAATCATTGTTTTAGGCGGTTTAATACCGGACGCGAACGGACGGAAAATCAAGGGCATTGTTTCGAGAAGCGGTTTATTGGTCGAACTATCCCAAGGTTCGTCCAATTTGAATTGGTTGTAAAGTTCTTCGAGACCGAGCATCGGAAGCAAAACAACTCGCCAACTCAGAAGGGCTGTCCCGTCCGCAGAACGAATGTCGGAAGGAAACTTTTTGTTCTTTTGATAATAAGCCATAAAGAGTTGTCCCAGCATAACCATTTGCTCGGCTCGCTGCTGTTGCAGTTGCATTTGCTGGACAGTGGTTTGCTGGTTCCGAATACCGCCTGCTGCGCTTTCCTCGAACTTTTCAAATTTACTAAGTCGAACATCAACCTGCGATTCCGCAACATTGACCGTAACGGCATTCAACACGGACTTGGCAAATTCAGGCGGAACAGGCAATGACATTTTGGTGGCTTCGTCCATTGTTGCCAATGTCGTTTGCCCCAAAAGAACCAGACCTTGAACAATTTCACCGATTTCAACCGCTCCCTGAGAATCACGGGAATCAAAACGAATCGTCAACATGGGCGAACCAACCGGAACTGTAAGATTAACCAACAGCGTTGTTGCCCGAAGATGCTTGACAAGCGATTCATTAAAATTTTGAGGAACTCCGATTTGGAGCAAAAAACTTTCCAAAAATTGAGGATCAATACTGACACCTTCCAATGACGTTACCAAAATCAAATCATTGGAATCAAGATCAAGCCGTTTCAACCGGTCAATCGCGGCACTTTTACTTTTTTCCGTTGCCGTGTCTGGGGCGAAAACCGCTTTGATATCCGGTTCCTGACCCTCGACAACAACAAGCGTTCGCTCATCAACAAATGTAATGGCAAGACGTTGGGGGATCGCAAGATCGGGCGGCGTCAGATCGTAATATTCGATTTCTCCTGATTGCCGTTTTTTCGATTCGATATCTTCTTTGGCGTTGCCGAAAATCGAGGTGAACAATTCCTCTTTTGTAATGGGTTTGTCGAAAACAAGAATCGTCGAACGCCGTGAAATCAACCGCATTTGCGGAACCGGAACACCGTTTTGTTCCACATTGACCTGAATTTGTGCGGGAAAAGCGGAGGCTTGGACGAATCGGTCAATCTTGATCGGATCAAACGGAACTTGCAAAAATTGAGAAATGATTTCGGAAAGAAGCGTTTCATTTCCGGTTCCGATGGGCGATTGGAGAAATCGTTTCGGTTGTCCGGCGATAACAAAAATCGGATCAGGCAACAACCAACGTGTTTCCAGATTATTTTCAGTACCGAGTTGTTCGAGCATTTCGGCGGTCGGGTAAGGAACGCTCAAGGTCTGGACTTGTTCTACCGGTTCCGCTGTAACCGGTTCGGTTTTCTTCTTGCCCTGACAACCGGCAGAAAGAAAACTCAACAGGATCAATGCCAAAAATGGCAAAAAGAAAAAGCGACTCGACATAAAATTTGGGGTTTTTAATTTGTTTAATTTTGAAGATTCATTCTCCGTTAATTTCTCGACCAATTGAATTTCCCATAGAATATCATATCACCTAAGAATAACAAGAGGTTATTCCCCTTGATAGACTCCATTATTATGAACAAAAGGTTGGATTACTTGCTTTTTTCCTGAAAATTCTTTTATTGGCAGTTCAAACGTGATATAATTACCAAATCAATTGCGGTACGGTTTATGGTTTTGTTGTTTTGTGGAGGTTACAAAATTAATTTCCGGCGGTTTTAGTTAGTCAGTTAATCAGTTAATCAGTTAGTCAGTTAATTAGTTAATCAGTCAATTAGTCAACGATTCGACATTCATGTGGATACTTGAAATCTACCAATCGAAACAAGGTGAAGGACTCTGGACGGGACAATACAGTGTTTTTGTTCGGACGCTTGGTTGTGCGCTGCGTTGCCGTTACTGTGACACACCTTACGCCCGGTCGAACCAAACTGAAACGGAAAATGAAGTCGGTGCCGATCTTTCACCGGAAGAAATTGTAGGGCGTGTTCTTCTTCTGGATTTGCCGCATGTTGTGATTACCGGCGGCGAACCAATGCAATCGCCGGAAATCGTTGAATTAACCCGGCTTCTCAAAGAGTTCGATTATCAAATTACGATTGAAACATCGGGCATTGTTGACGTACCTGTTTTGTGTGACCTGATGTCAATTAGCCCAAAACTGAGCAATTCGATTCCATTGGGAACGGAAAGTATCGAACAACACGAACAAAATCGTTCCAAACCGGAAGTAGTACAAAATCTGATGCACCGGTACAATTATCAACTCAAATTTGTTGTGGACACAACGAACGATCTTTATGAGGTTGAAGAATATTTGAGCCGGTTTCGAGGTGTTGTTCCCGAACGGGTTTTATTAATGCCTCAAACGGTTGATGTCAGTACGATGGTAGAAAAAGCATCGTGGATTGTTCCGTTTTGTGAACAGCACGGCTATCGATATTGCCCGCGAATGCAGATCATTTGGTACGGTAACAAACGAAAAACCTAGTTAATTGGCAATTGACAATTGAAAATTGAAAATTTTTTTAATTGTCAACTACTGGCTACTGACTACTGGCTACTGACTACTAACAACTGACAATGACGGCGATTCATATTGAGCATGTGAGCAAGGAGTATCGATTGGGGGTTATTGGTCATGGAACTCTGATGCATGATCTTCAATCTTGGTGGGCGCGTTGGCGAGGTCTGGAAGACCCGAACCAACGGTTGGATGCGGTGAAAGTGAAAGGCAGAGACCGGTTTTTGGCATTGAATGATGTTTCGTTTCAGGTGCAAAACGGCGAGACGCTTGGAATTATCGGGACAAACGGGGCTGGCAAATCGACATTGCTCAAAATTTTGTCCCGAATTACTGCTCCCAGTGTTGGTCGAATGACTTTCAAAGGTCGGATTGCCTCCCTTTTGGAGGTTGGCACCGGGTTCCATTCGGAGTTGACGGGTCGGGAAAATATTTTTATGAATGGTGCAATTCTTGGCATGAGACGTTGGGAGATTCTTCGCAAGTTTGATCAGATTGTTGATTTTTCGGGGGTTGAGCGGTTTCTGGACACGCCGGTCAAGCGTTATTCATCGGGGATGTCGGTTCGGTTGGCGTTTGCGGTGGCGGCGCATTTGGATGCGGAGATTTTGCTGGTGGACGAAGTGCTGGCGGTGGGCGATGCGGAGTTTCAAAGAAAATGTCTTGGCAGAATGCAGGACGCAACACAAAATGAAGGTCGAACCGTGTTATTTGTTTCGCATAACATGGAGGCGATTCGTCGTCTTTGCCGCCGTGTTGTTTTATTGGATCACGGTACGATGCAACTCGACACGGACAATGTTTCCGAAGCCATCAATGGTTACCTGAGTGTTTCCCGTGCGGAGGCGAACGCGGAATGGATTAACGAAGACAAACTTGCTCATGATCCACTGTTCACGCCGTGCCGGTTCCGTTTGGCGGATGCTCAACACAAAACACTTACTGTACCGATTCATCCCGGTGATGATGTTGATGTTGTGATTGAGGGAACGATTGAGGAGCCGAGTTCTCAATTAGGAGTTGGCTATGTTCTTTTTGCCGAAGACGGGACGCCGTTGTTCACCACTTCGCAACACGATACGAATTTTGAAAACGTTTTGTCATTGGTTCCCGGATTGGTTACATTTCGTACAAAGTTACCGACTCACTGGTTGCACACGGGAGTTTATACGCTTGCGTTGTGGGTGTATCAACACCGGGTTCGCCACCTTGTCAATCCGGGAGAACAAACGATTCGGATTACGTTTCGGGTTGAGGGAGTTCCGGGCAACTCGCCCTATTGGGATCAGCCACGAATGGGATACCTGGCTCCGGTAATCGCATGGACAATCACACCCGCAACCCATTGAAAATTAAAAAATAAAAATTTTTCTGATTGTTTCGGATTTTGTGGGAGGTTTACATTTGAAAGGGAACGTCCGATTTTATTGTAGGGGCAATCCCTTGCGGTTGCCCCAAATTATCACCGATTCAGGGCGACCGCAAGGGTCGCCCCTACGGGTAAATTGTTCCTAATTATTTGAACAGGATTTTTTGGATTGTTAAGATGAATAGGATAATCTTTAGGATTTCCTTTCCATGTTGAAAAACAGAGATTGAGAATCGTCCGTTATTCTCAACAGACCATCCTACCAATTTTACCAATCCGAAAAATCTTATTCAGACAATTGTGGTTTTGGGATTGGGGATTATAATAACGGCTCATTTGACTCAATCAACCGTTTATTGACTGTTCCTTACAATCAACAAGTCCGATTCCGTCATTCCAAGCAACCGCTCATTCTTCCAATTTTTCCGAATCCTGTTCAAACGTTATTAGGTACAAAACAACGATGTCTATTCCCAAAGTGGCGATTGTCGGGCGTCCCAATGTTGGTAAATCGAGTCTGTTCAATTGGTTAATTGGTCAGCGTGTTTCGATTGTTGATCCGACTGCCGGAGTCACACGGGATCGGGTTGCGTTTCTTCTTGATTTGAATGACGAAGGCGAACAGCCGCAGTTGATTGAACTGATTGACACGGGCGGGATGGGAATTGTTGATGTGGATCATCTTTCGGAACATATCGAAGATCAAATCCGTATTGCGCTTCATTCGGCTGATTTGATTCTTTTTGTTGTTGCGGCGCGGGACGGGGTGGTGCCGTTGGACGAGGCGGTTGCCGAACAACTCCGCCAACTCGACCGTCCGGTTCTGTTGGTTGCCAACAAAGCGGACAACGAACGCGAAGAACGGAACGCGGAAGAATTTCAACGTTTTGGTTGGGGCGTTCTGCCGGTGAGTGCGCAACAGAAACGAGGAC
>JAISQH010000635.1 GCA_031274385.1 Planctomycetaceae bacterium
TATTTTGTAGTTTCAAAAAAACAATCTGCGAAAATCGGTGTTAATCTGCGGATAAAATGGATAAAAACTAATTAAACGTTATCGATAATGTCCTTAACGTCAATCAGATAAACCTGACGACCGTTTCCTTCGTGCGGCGAATCAATCGTAACAAGTTTTCCGCTTCGGCTGGCATTCGGGTGCAAATCGCAACGCCATTCGCCGTTGTACTCTTTCGGCAGGAAAAAATGCCCCAACGGCACAACACGACCGCTCGGAATATGGTACAAATTCGGATTCTGATTCCGGTTTTTGTCCGGGTAAGTGTCGTACAAAATCCATTCGTTGTTCGTTTTTGGTACGTAAGTGCAATGTCCGTCACGGGTCATCAAATCACCGCCCACCATTTCAACCTCGCCGGTTTTGTCCGTGAAAACGTAAAACTTATCACCATGCGACGGATGCCTTGCCCACGCCAAAACGTGTTGCGGATCACGCCAGATCAGATGCGACGTCATCAAATGAGGATTCAGTACGAAAAGATCGGAACCGTCAAGATTCGCTGTGATCAATCGGGTTTTCCAACTGCTTTTTTCGGCTTCACCACGCCAACGATGCAAAAAGAGAAAACGTTTACAATCCGGCGCAACAAGAAGATGATTAAACCAATGTTTCGCCCCTTTTGAAAAACCGCCTTCAGGAATAATTGATGCGATTTGTGAAAACGAAACAATTAGTTCCGATTTACCTGTTGCCAAATTGATTCGGCTGATTCCTGAATTTTCCGGCGCGGAAATATCGGCGTTCGGATCGGCAATGCCGCAATAACCGTAACCGGGACGCGTGCTGTTGAGTCTTGCAAAATCAGGATAAAAACCCCATTTTCCGTCCGGACTCAATGCGTAAATCGGATTGTCCAATGTCCGTTTTTCTTTCGTTTTGACATCGACTAATCGTGCAATAAACCGGTCTTTTTCACGGTCATTCCAAATCACCGTTGATTCACTTTGCGGAACCCATTGCAACAAACAACCCTGTTGCCAGTTCCACGCAAAAGTTGAACCGAGTTCGACCCAACGGTTTTTGTCCTGCAAATCAATCATTCCGACCCGAATGGAATCATCCGGTTCCGGCGAACGCCCGTGAAAATCGACTTCGTTTGCCAAAACAAACCGGTCTGTCGGATCAAAGAGCAGAATATCGTAATAACCGCGCCAATGAAACTTCGGACTGTTCGTTAAACGCCGAATCGGCGGCAATTTTTCTTCCGTTTCGGCAGCCCGAATCGGAATACCAGACAAAAGTGAAAGTCCCGACAAAGAACCAATTGCTGTTGTTTTGAGAAAATTTCGACGTGTCGTCATAATGTGTCCTCCAAAAAAATTGAATAAAACTAACGAAAATAAACTAAACTTAAACGATGTTGGCTACAAGTAAGTTACATTCTACTTTGTTGTCAACTCCAAAACAATACCCCGAACTCCCGATTCAGGAACCGTAACACTAAGTTATGATTCCCGATAGTTTTCATCGTAACGGTCTATTTTGTTTTCAAATTTGCGCGCAAAGGCGCAAAGAAGATCATTATTGTTTTCAACTTGTTCTATTTTTGACTATACTTTCTAAGTTTTTTTTCAATAAAAAACGCTCCTTAGTTTCTTTCTGCCCCCGAAGGGACTCTCCAAAATTTTTCCTCCGTTCCGGTGGTTTGCGGTACTCCACAAACTACCGGAACAAAAGATTTTATTTAATCACAAAATGCCCCTAAAAGGGTCGCCTAATTTTGGAAACCCTTTCAGGGTTTTATTGTAATTGCGTTTTAGTTCCGGCGGTTTGCGGAGTACAACAAACCACCGGTTATTTTAGAGTGACTCCGTTGGAGTCAAAAAGAAAAAATAAACCCGAAAATTCAAATGAGAAGAGTATATAAAAATTTACAAATTTATTTGTTTCATTTTTTTGTGAAATTTCGTGTTTTTCGTGGTAGAATCCTCATTTTTAGAAGTCCTCTAAAACGAAAAAATCGCCACTATTAAATTGATAACCGGATACGATAAAGAGACTCATTTGATTTTTTATTTTTTCTCTATCAACTTGAGTTGTTCCTGAATTTCCCGATCAATTTCTTCTTCTTGTTTTTGCCGGGCGGCATTCGCCATTGATTGCTCTTCCGCTGTTAATTCAACAGTATTAAGAGCCGCGTTGATTTCCGCGTCTAGTGTACTTAGCAACGGATGGAGTTTTAACACCGTGCCGTTGCGACCAATCAAAATAAGTACAGGAAGTTCGTCAATGCCATAGAATTTTGTAACCGTCTGTTGGTTTTGCGCCGTTGCAATTCCTTCATGTAAAATCGTCCAGGGAATCGTCTTGCGTTTGGTTCCAAAAGTTGTTGTTGCAAGAAATTGTCGGACTTTTTCAACACGTTCGTCGCCCTTGACTCCCGTGTTAATACCAATAATCTCAAAACCCTTTGAATGGTACTTTTCGTACAAATCAATCAGGTCAGGAACTGCCTCCTTGCAATGAGGACACCATGTTCCCCAAAATTGAATCAGAACAACCTTGTCTTTGAGTTGGTTTGGATTGAACAACTTTCCATCCAAATCAAAACCGGTTATCAGCATCGGCTTGCCCGGAAGCAACGCCCGCCGTGCATCAGCCATCAGAGATTGCGCTACGGTTTTGCGGTTTGATTCAAGTAAATATGGTACAAAAATCGGCGCAACAATCGCAAGCCGTTTATCACGTTGGTTCGGCTGCGGAATCTGATCAATCATCGTAAGTAATTGTTCAATTAACAAGTTTGCCTCCGGTCCCGGATTTTCTTTGGCAAAAAGAATCATACGATCCGCCAAAGATTTGAGGTCAATCGCAACTTTCCGATCAGCCGGATTCATCGCCAGTACAGAACCAATCTGCAAAACATGTTGCTCCGCTTCCTTGAGAAGTACCTCACAACCTTCCTTGCCGTCCAACTCGTCAATGACAGCAGCCAAACGCGGAAAAAATCGGGGCGTTTCTTCGTAAGCCAGAAGAATCAAAGCAAACGCCTTGCGTTTTAATGTCCAAATACGAAATTCTTCCGAGATATTTTTCTCCGCAAGAATTTTTTCCGACGCTTCATACACCGTCAACGCCGCATTAACATCTTCCTTTGGAAGCCGCTTTTTGCCAAGATCAGACGGCAACTCCAACTTCATATTTTGATCAACAATTCCCCGAAGTTCTTCCAGCCGTTTTTTTTCGTCCGCATCGGCAAACAAGATCGTTGAAACAAAAAAGAAACAAAATGTCAATGTTACAAATAAAATGGAAAATCGTTTCATGGTTGAAAAATAGTAAAGGGTGATTTTCTGTATCCGTCTATATTGCATTTGCGTGCAAAATTGAAAAAATAAAATAGACAGTTACGTTTTTCTTTGTCCTTGATCTTTCAATTATTTTAGTTAAATTTTTAGTCAATTATTTTGGTCAATTATTTTGGTCAATTGTTTTAGTTTTGAACTATGAACTAAAATAATTCCGTAAAAAACTCCGAAGGAGTTGACTTTGGATAACCCCGTGCAAACGAAGTGCAGCACGGGGTAAGTGTACAAAAAAAACGAGAACTCCGTAGGAGTTCAATAAAAGGTGATTC
>JAISQH010000041.1 GCA_031274385.1 Planctomycetaceae bacterium
TTAATGGAAAAACCTCTTCGATTCCTTTTTCGGGGGAAAGCCCCCGTCGCTAACGACATGCGAATGATATTTGCCCCTTTCAGGGTTCAGATAAAATCGGAACTTTCCTTTCAAATATAAACCTCCCACAAAATCCGAAACAAAATCAAAGTGACCCTTGATCACCGCCGTTGATCGAGCCTAAGGCACCCCAAACTCCAAATGGTGACTCACCGGAATTGACAATTCTTGTTCCGGTTCCGTTATCAATTGTTTCGTTAATGAATTGAACGGAACCATCACCGAAGGTTGCCAACACTCCGCACCGAATGCCAACTGGATGTCGAGTTCATTACTCGCCTTTCATAAGTCCAACTATTAGCAGTCGTGTTATTATTATTGTTATTATTCGGCGCATTAGTAGCGTACAATGTCGTATCTCTTGTACCATCGTTAATGCAATCTCTGTGCCAATTCTTCGCACAAAATCACAGAAAAATTTAACATCTTGAAAACAAAGAAGTTATGCCAACGTTACCCATTCTGAAATGGCAAAATTTTCAGAAAAATTCCTAATAAACCCATCATATATCACGGCTAACGCCGTGATATTTAACAGTTACCCGTGATATAATCTGGCAACAAATTGGTTTTCCTGATCTTTAATGGTTCGAAATTCGCAACCATTCACGGAAATTGACATCGCATCAGGTTATTCGTAACTGTCTATTTTGTTTTTTAATGTTTCGCACAAAGGCGCAAAGAGTACGAAGATTTTGATTCTAAACGGATCGATTTTCTTTGCGTCTTTTATGTCTTTATTCGCAACGAAAAATAAATAGACTTGTTCCATTATTGTCAACAGATTATGCAGATGGAACAGATTTTTATAAAAAACGAATCTGTTCAATCTGTTAAATCTGTTGACAAAACTACAAAACTAAAATATCCTCTTTGTGTTCTTCGTGCCTTTGTGCGCAAACTTGAAAAACAAAAGAGACAGTTACGGTTATTCCTATAGAAACCTTCTTTTACTTTTTTCTTCCTGTAAAAATAAAATTTGAAACAGGAAGAAAGAAAGTAACGAAGGGAGAAGTTAATAGAATTTTAAGTTACTGAAATTGTGTGACAGAAACCATCTTTGACCGATTCTCGAAAACAAGCCAAGAATTTCAATGCCAGTAACTGTCTATTTTCAATTAAGTCTTTTAAATTGGAACGATAAAGTGTAATATTGATATTAGTCGCGCTAGCGACGTTATTATGCATAACCGGCGGTGTAGCGCAGCGCAACCGCCGGCTCGCGTCCCTCCCCCACAACAAAGTCGCGCAGCGACGACATCATCGATATTATTGAGCAAAATCTTTTTTTATCCAATTCCATGCTCCTCTTTCTGATAATGCCGTCGCTGCGCGACTTTGGTTATTGGTTACAATTGTCTGACGGTTGCGCTGCGCTACACCGCTGGTTATGCATCATGTCGTCGCTGCGAGACTGGGAAAAAACAAAATGAATCTGTAACGGATAAAAAAGTAAGTTTATTGACGCATGATTGCTAAAATAGACAGTTACAAATCATTGTAACCCTTCATCATTTCACCACGAAACATTCACGAAGAAGTTTTTAAAAATGAAAAAATGAAGGGAAATTCTGTACTCCTCGTAAAATGCAGGCTAATTCTGAATCTGCGGACCATCAAGCAGCAGATCATGTTCTTTTTTGTGCGTTTTCTCCACATTCGATTCCGGTTTAGTAAATTCAACTCCGTGTAAAATTTCTTTCCATAACTTAATATTTTTCGGTGATGTCGGAATTACGTCAATAGTTGTGACAAATAATTCGCCGTCATGATCACCGCGAATCCATTGTCTCGTTGCGACGACGCCGGACGGTTTTTGCAACGATTCGTAGAGGCAAACGGCGGCACATTTTGCCGCTTCGGGACTTTCGTTGAAAAGCGTCCAATCAACCGCCGCCGCTTCGAAACAAACTTTGCCCCGCTTGAGAATTTCACCGTCCAACGCACATTTGATAACCTGCCGATCTCCGGGTTCTTCCGCAAAATAATAATCCGCCTGACCGAGAAATTGGGTGTAATAATAATTGCCCTTGATTTGCGTTGCCGTCCGTTCAACAAGCGTTGTTTTACCGAGATATTTTTCCAGCGGCTTCGGAACTTCCGATTTCTGCCGGAAAATCACGATGATTCGATGGGATTTTTCGATAACGGAAATATCGTTGCCCGTGTCATCAGTAAAACTATTACCATCGACAATCACCAGGAGATTGCGTTTTTTGTTACTCCAATCGCCATGCGGAGCAAGCGGAACGCCGATTTTTGTGAGCCGCTGATACAACTCTCCTTTTTCATTTCCGAGAAACAAAACACGGTTATGAGTTCCCGATACAATATTTCCAAAATGTCCTCCCCATAATCGAGGATAATTCGGTAACTTTTGTGATCCGTTCGGATCAAGAGCTGCTTTTTGGGCTTCAAACATCGGCAACGGTTTGAACAACGGCAACTTCGGATCGAAACCGGGATTAAACGTTGCAACATAAGGCGGAAGCCGCTCAATCTGAACACCGGGCTTGTTTTCCTCAAACGGTTTGACCAAATGAAAGAAAACGCCGTCATTTTGGTTCGGTAATCGTGCAAAATCGCTGTAACCGAAATTCAAATGTTCCAGACCGAACCACGCCGTTTCCGCCGGAGAGAAAAATGTCAATTTCGGTAACGTATTTGATAAAAATATTTCGACGATATTTTTGTAAACGTCAATCGCCAACGCTTCGTTGCGCCCCCGATAATTTTCGTAAGCCCGGACACCGTTGAATTCCGCCAGTTGACCGGGTTTGGCATAATAGGTTCCGCCTTGTTCGCCGACCATCAGCGGCTTGTCAATATTGTCCGGTAAATCGTTTTTCCACGCAATACCGTGTCCGAAATGCTTGTTCCAGACCGGCATCGTTCCGCGAACATCTTCATCGCCGTCACAAGAAAACCAGTTCCGAGTCGGATCATACTGCATCCCGGTTTTACCGTACTCTGCCAGTTTTTTGTACCAAATATCGGTTTGTTCCGGCGTAATCGCTTTATCGTAGATGAAAATGGCAAACAATTCGTTGCCCCAACTCCAACCGAAAACAGACGGATGGTTTCTGTCACGCAAAATCAACCGCTTATAATGTTCGGCGTAACGATCCCACGCGGCAGGTTCTTCGAAGTTCAACTGAATCGAACTGCCGAACATCGCCGTTTCGGCAAGGACGGCAAGTCCCATTTCGTCGGCAAGTTCGGCGTAGATTCGCGGATGCGGCTGAGCATGGGGACGGACTGCGTTTCCGTACATTTCTTTAATCATTGTGTACCAACTCCAAACGTACCGCCGCGACGAAATGAACGGTCCAAACGGATGCAGCAAATCGGCAAACAACTTGACCGGCTTGCCGTTCAATTCAAGATTCTTGCCGACAATCCGAAACTCGCGCCAACCGAACCGAGTGTATTTCGTATCAATTTTTTTGCCGTTTACCGAAACATCAAGAACGAGACCATAAAGATTCGGTTCGTCCATTGTCCAGAGTTTCAGGGCGTTGCGGACTTTTTCGGAAATCGTAACTGTTACCGATTGACCGGGCGGAATCTCGATTTCTTCGTTCCGTTTCAATTTCATTGCCGCCGTTTGACCAAGTTCCCAACGCGGTTCCGGCGCATCAAGAATTTTTGTACTGATTGTTGTCAACGCAAATTCTCCCTGCGTATCGGTGTATCCTGCTGCAGGTTTTTCTGTTATCGAATTTGCGGGAGAAAAATTGACGGCAACTCCTTCGGATGAGGAACCGTTTAATGTTACAGAGCCTTCAATGATTTCTTTACCCGCTTTGTTGATCCAAGGAAAAATCGTTCCGTTTATAGCAGTCTTGACGGATTGATCGGAATCGTTTTTCAGCGTGATTTCAATTTCCAACGTGTCCCGATGAACGAACGGCTTAACGAACACATCGTCGATTCGCACAGCAGGAACAGCAAGAAGATAAACATCCTGCCAAATTCCGTCGATGTTATCCATGTTGGAGCCCGGCGGATACGGCGTCCGCATTTTGGCATATTTTTCACTGGTTTTATCGAACAGACGGAGTGAACGGACACCGACCAGAATTTCGTTCGGTTTGTCGAAATGAAGCGATTGAGTTACATTAATTTCAAACGGCAAAAATCGTCCGAAATTTTCGCCGGCTTTTTGTCCGTTAATGTAAACCTCCGCCATTCCGCTGACGGCTTCGAAGTGGAGCAGGAACCGTTTGCCGATCCAATCTTGCGGCAACATGAATTGTCGTTTCATCCACGCCATACGAACGCCGTCCCAATGTTCAGGATAACTCGGATAATAAACGGAGTCAGGAAAATAGCGTCTTTCGAGAGCATCTCCGGCAGCATCTCCGACGTGCCGACCGTTGCCCCATGTATTAATGTTCCACGGCGACGGAATTTTGATCGGCGTTGTTTCCCACGCATCCTCTTTCGGCGGCGTGAGTTCCGGCGGAATACCTTGATTCGGCTTCCACCCGTCGGGAATCGGAACCGACTGGAACAGCCAAGAACCGTTGAGACAGATTTCGTTCCGAAATTCGGCTTCCGACGGCTTCACCCAATTTTCGGACGGAGCGAAATCCCGGTCAAATGTTGTCCGTTCTTCGGCGATAACCGGAACAAAAAAGAAGCCGGAAAGGAAAATAATTGAAACAATTTTGATTGTCCGGTAATAGAACAGGATACGATAATTCGTGCATTTTTGCAACATCGTGATAAAAAATAAAATGTTAATGAAACGTTACACTTTTTTTACTGCTAAATACTTCAGGCGGTCATACAATTGATGTTTTTGTAAATTGTATTGCCGATATTCTGTTGTATTAAAATTTATAGTTACGTTTTTTATTTTGTTTTTGTTTTGGACAAAAACCAACTCCTGCGGGTTACGTTATTCTGTTACGTTACTCTAATGTCGGATAAACGACTTCGCCGCGTAGTTGAGCTTCGCCGCCTTCTTTTTCGTACACGCCGTAGAACGGAGAAACACAGTCGAGCCACAATGCAACCTTCTGTAACTCTTCCGCCGACAATTTCACGTCATAATGCCCGTTCCTCAAAAGCGGATACAACTTCGATGCCCTTGCACCGAATTTACCCGGTGTTGTCCGGTGCCGCTCACCGTAGGAATAAAAAACGTACGGCTTTAACTCCTTATACGAAGCGTACCATTTACCAATATTATAGTCATCAGGAACAATTTCCCGCGACAAATTCGGAACATTTTTTGTCCCCTTCGCTCTTTCGTCGGTATGACAATGGACACAATGGGTATCCCAAATCGGTTGAATCAATCGAGGATAACTGAAATTGACCGCATCGGCAAACGCCGGTTTAATTGTTGCAGCCGGTTTAAGTAACGCCTTCGGTGCCGAACCGATAATCGGTTTTACTGCGGTTGCTTGTTGTTCGTGACAGCCGGTACAAGATAATGTTTCGCCGTCATGCAGATAAATCGAACTACGCATCGATTGCACCGCCAAACCTTCTTCGTCAATAACCTGTAACTGAAACTCACGACGAGGCGGAACCTTGAAATGCACGCTGCCGTCGTCTTCAATCGGTACCGTTCCCCAAACATTCCGGCACAACACAACGCTGTCCATACTGGTCGGTTCCCGAAATGCTGTTTCGTGCGGCTGTTGCGAACCTCTGCCGCCCGACGGTGTGGACATCGGAATCAACTGAATCACCCGCAATTCCTTCAATTTTGTACCGGAAGGATACGGACGAATAGTTTCATAAACATTGCTGATCATCACCGTGCCTTGCTCCCGTTTCGCCAACTTTTCACGTTCCGGTAACAGATACGGCTGGTTTTCGATATTTTCGCTGATCATCTGCGGAACAACCGCTATTGTCGGCTTCGGCAAAATCGGCATCGGTGAATTGCAACCGATTTCGGGATCACGATAAATCAACTCTTTGTTACCAAAAGCGTCCACAAGATAAATGCCGTAACTTCCATTTGTAACATTTTTGTTATGCCATTCCGCCCCCTTATTGGCGTTCATTGAAAAATCCGCAACGGCAATGTAATATTTTTCCGAAAGCGGAAACGGCGATCCGTAAACTTGGGAACCGCCTTGCGTTTCGGGAAAGCCGACTTCCGGCGTCAACCGTTTGACCGGAGCCATCGCGTCGTCATCTTCAACGCGGGGATCAACAAGAACCAACGAACCATAAGATTGACCGTGATGCGGAGCCGCTGTTGCAACAAATTTCGGCGAATCGGGAATCACCCGACAGTCGAGTTCCATATCGGGACGTTTTTCACGCGGAGCAAAATTACCGTGAACCTGCCGCGTGTCTCGCCCGTCAAGTGTTGTTATCCACGGCTGATGCGCTACGCAACCGTGCCGATCAGGGTAATCCCAACGAGTGTACAAAATCCGTCCGTCATTGGTAACGCTCGGATGCCATTCATTCGTTTCGTGATAACTCAAACAACGAATTTGTGTACCGTCTGGATTCATATCGAACAGCGTGTACGTCGGACATTCCCGACCGCAACGAAGATAACCGCCTCGCCGTTCCGTGATAAACGCCATTCGACCGTTCGGCAGCCAGCACGGGTCAAAATCGTTCCATGTTCCGTCGGTAATTTGCCGCAAATCACTCCCGTCAATATTGCACGTAAAAATATGGAAACAACGCCCTTCGTGCCAATGTCCTTTGCTCGGATCAGTGTGTAATCGTTGCGCTTTATCGCCGTCACATTCAACGTAGGCAAACGCCAATTTTCGTGCATCAAACGAAATATCCGGCGCAAGAAACGAACCGGTCTCAAGTTTTTTACCGGCAAGTCTGCCCGATTGGACAACGGAATTTTCGAGAAGATTATGTACTTCCTGTTTCTTGCCGTCTTTACCAAACGGATTTGACAGTACAAAAACACCGCCGCCGGAAGGTAAATTGATACCGTAATATTGGTCACACATGTGATTGTATGTTGCCCGGTGTTTTTTCACGAACAATAATTCGTTGAAATGGAGCAACGGATTTGAAAACGCAATTTGCCGCCGCAATTCACAGAGTTTTATGAAACAATCAAAACGTTTCTTTTTTTGATCAACCGGAATTGTTTCGGTTTCGGTTTTCAATTCGGCAAGAGATTTTTCGTAACTGTCAAGATCAGGAACCGCATCGAATGTTTTCAAATCGGCAAGCAGTGCTGCTGTCCGCCGCAAAACAACATCAACCGGATCACGATCACCTTCAAGAATCAGCGAATCAGGCAAAAATGTTTCAGCAGCGATTTTGTCAAATTTCGCTTTTTCTTTAATATTTTGTATTAACCGTACAAATTCGCCCCAATGTTCCGGGTCGGCAGTACCTAATTCGTTACGAATTGCTTCGAGTTCAAGATCAAATTTCGTAACTTTCCTTGCCTTAAATATTGCGAAATCGCAGAGCAATTCAAGTTCCGCTGCCGACGCATACGGTCCGCCGCTGTGATTGGAAAGCACTTTGAGAATAAAATACCGTCCTTTTTTCGGTTCCGAAAATTCAACCCGATTCGGTGTTTTTTTGTTCGGCGAATCCGCTTTGACAAATTCACCGGCAACAACCGGTTCGCCGGGAACATCAATATTATTAGTTATAAAAACTTCATAATTTTTGATGTCGCCGTTGTAACCATCGGTTCGGGCTGTTACGGAAAAACCTTTGAGTTCCGAAACGTCTTGCAAATCAACGGTAAGCGTATGCGGCAATGTAACTGTTGCAGTACCCCATGTTGGAGTTCGCCATTCGGAATGCCACATTGTTCGCTTGTCGCCGTCCATCGCCCGATACGGTTCAAAACCGTCGTCGTCGCTGTCGGCAAGAATAATCACTTCAACCGTTTTTTTCGCCGGTTCGGCTTGAACCAAAGCAACAAAACAAAACAGCACCGTCAACACAATAAAAAAAGAATCAAATAGGGTTTTCATAAAATTAACTCCAAAAGGTTTTAGTAAACAATAAACGATATTCATAATCATTCACAATAAATTTTGTTTCGATTATTTCATGAACATAGCACGAATATAGATGTCATACACTCAATAAGGTTGTTGTTTTTATCGATTTTACTCCGATAATTTTGAAACTCATTTTCATGTAGAATCTAATCGTTCACAAATCAATACGGATTTTGTGTTTTTCTTTTGAAATGTTATCAGAAATTTTCCGTTTAGTTCCATCGGGAAGAGTTATATCGAACTGATAATCACCGCGAAAGGCACGGAATTGAGTCGTTCCGGTAACATCGGTTTTGAAAGATTCGTTGGTTGTCCATGTTTCTTTAATCAATTTTCGCAACGCATTATAAACCGGTTTTGGCGTCATATCTTTTCGTAACAATCCTGCCGGAGCATTCATCCACGCTCCCTGATCGCTGAAATCCCACCACGTAATCGCTTCAATTGACGGATGCGAAAACAACATGGTATAAAACCGAATCACTTCGTCCTGTTGCCGTTGCTCACCGTCCTCTGTCGTTGGAGTTTCATTTTGATTGTTCCAATCGAATTTTTCCAACGTCGAAAGAATCGTTAATTCCGTAAAATGTAACGGTTTTCTAAACTTTGAAAAGCGTTCACAAATTTCCCAAATCTGATTGTTGTTCCAAATACCGGAGTGCATGTGACTTTGAATACCGATAACATCATAAAGCGGCAGCCCTTCAGTATCAACAAGTTTTTTAATAAGCGCAACATATTTTTCGTCCAGTATATAATCGTTAATCAACAGAGTTGCCGACGGATTCGCTTTTTGGGCTGCCAGAAAGCACTTTTTGGCAAATTCCACCGCTCCCTGTTTTGCCATCAATCCAGACAAACGCGGTGCATCCTCCAAACAATTTTTACGGTTCCATTCTGTAACTTCATTGATAACGTCCCACGTTTCAACCTTGTCACGAAAACGATCAACACTCGCCGTAATCCGGTCAATCTGACGCCGATCAAGTTCCGCGTCATCCATGTCCTTCGCCCAAGATGGGTCACGAAAATTCCACGCCAACGGATGACCTTTGAGTTTCACGTTGTTTTCTTTGCACCACGCCGCAACCTGCTCCGTATAATCGTACTGCGGCATGTCTTTTTTGTTCTCATAACCCCACCAATAGAAACCCAATGTTGCAAAATTAAACAGATCAGCAAACCGCCGCTTGTATTCTTCATTTTCCTCCGGCGTGTTACAACGTCCCCATTTGAAAATATTACAACCGAACAAAAATTCGTGTTGCAATAATTTGACTTCAACCGTAACACCTTCAACCGGTTGATCGTTTCGTAAAACAATGACGGTTACATTTTCCTTGCGGTATTGTTCAATTCTTGCTGCTGCCTCCGATTGCCAATTCTCCTGCGCAAATACCGAAACCACTGAAAATAAAACACACAATAAAACGTACAATAAAATAAATTGCTTCATGGTTTTGCTTAACTCCTGCTGTATTATTGTTGTCAGAAAATTTATATTTTATCTGCAAATGAACGCAGATATTTTTTTGAAATACGAAACAAACAACTCTCAGTCAATAACCTAATTATCAACTAACTTAACCAATTTAACTGAGCTTTTGCAAATTCCATAACTTCTTATATCAAAAGGAATTATAATGCAATTTTGTCGGATTCGATATATTTTGAAACAAAATATTATTGTAACTACATTTGCGAAACCT
>JAISQH010000075.1 GCA_031274385.1 Planctomycetaceae bacterium
AAGCCTTTTTCGTTCGTCCAAATCCACGCGGCTCCGTCCAACGATAACTTTGATTTTTCGTTCTCTTTTTCCTCCAACGAAACCTCGTCAAGACCAATCCATTTCGCTTGCCATTGAGACGGTTCAAAAATTCCGGTACTAAATGTTGCAACAACCGGAAGCGACGGCTTATTCTGCTTGTCCCAAACGGTCAATGTCCATGTATATTCGGATTTTGGTTGGAGCGGTTTTCCAACATACTCAACCAACACAGCATTTCGGGCAACTTTGCCGGAATCCCAAACGGCTTCAACCGGTTTGGAAAGAGTTGGGGTTGTCCGTTCCGTTCGATAGACAACGATTTTGTACGCTGATTGCGTTTGGGCGTTGTGGGGCGATTTCAATTTCCATGAAAATCGCGGCTTGAGTTCGTCAATCCCTTTAGGTTCCGATAAAAATTCCAAACGCAAATCGTAAGGTTCGACATTACCCTCAGCGGCAGAAACACCGGAAACAATCAACTCCGGCTCATTTTCAATCGCGTTACCCTTAGCAAAACAAACAGTCAAAGACAACCAAACTAACAGCATAATCAACATTCGATACATAATCGTGTTCCTCGTAAAAAGATGGTGAACAGAATGAATTTCATTGTATTGTAAACGATTTTCTATGTCCGATTCAAGATGCTGGAAAAATTTTTCCACAGAACATACAGAATGACATACTGAAGACGGTTTAAATTTGGGCAGTTTGGAGAATTGCCCCAAAGACGATTTTCACCGCGAAAGGCACGGAAAAATACGTGGCAACAACGCAGATAAAACGAAAAAAACCGGAGATTTTTGTCTCCGGTTTTTTTGATACGTTTGATTTGATTAGTGAGTTACGGCATAGACAAGGATATTGGTTCCGATTTCGAGGGCGGAACGATCTTTGAGACCGTAGGCGTAGGCGTGCGGGAATTGTTCCCAACCGTTGCCAAGATCAAACCGGCTGTAAATCACTCCGGGTTTGCCTTCAAACATAATCGCTTCCAATTCAGGATGTTCCAATTGACCAAAATCTTCGTAAGTACGCGGCGTGTAATCCGCTTTTGTAATGGTGAACTGGCTGTTGTAAAGCGGATGATCAAAAGGAATCGGTTCCAATGCCTGATCAGGAAACGCCCTGCGAATTTCACGGCGGAACGACGAATCAAATGAACTTCGACCGCAACAAGCATCCGCCAGAAAAATTCCGCCCGCCTTAACAAACTGCCGAAGCCGGACAAGCTCCTCGTCAGACCAAACAAAATCCCGATGACCGGTCATGTACCACAATGGATACGTCAACGCCGCCGGGTCTTTCATCTGAACATTCTGCCGTTTAAATTTGACTTCCATCGTCGAATTTTCCTTGACGAACTTCATCAGGTTGTGAACCGCGTCAGGATCAGGATCCCAATCGCCTTCATGGACAATCTGAGCAAAAACAAAATCGTCACGGCTTGGCGCGCCTTCTTCGTGATAAATTTTCGATGTGCTCAAAAACCGTCCCAATTGGAATGTTCCGAGCATGTAGGTCACGATATTCGCTCCGACTTGCCGGGCTAAATCAATTGTCATACGGGTTCCGCGATCATGTTCGTGACCATCCCAACCGCATGTCATATCCGCAGTTGAAAAAATAACCGCGTCACGGCAACCGATTTCAATTGATTCAAGACTTGGTTCGGCGGAATATTCGGTTCCGTCTCCTTTTTTATAGTTGAACTGCTGATTCAACTTGTAATACGAAGCAAAAACCGGATTGTCCGGCAACATTTTCCGCATGGGACGTTGCGGAAAAATCAGGCTCATTTCTTTTCGGAACGATTCGGTAAAATCTTTCCAGCCGCAACAGGCGTCCGCAATAATGGTTCCGCCGTCAAGAACATATTGGGCAAGTTTTTCCCGTGTTTCGTCGGTCAATTCAAATCGGTTGTGACCGGCAATAAGCAACGCAGGCAATTCGCGGGGGTCGTAAGAAAACGACCCTACTTCAGATTCAACACCGCGATAATTGATACCAAGTTTGGAATTTGTCCAATCGAGCAACGTTTTGACATCGGCGGGATCGGTCATCCAGTCCCGATACATGGTTTGTTTTCCGTCTTTAACGAGGAATCGGGGAGCACCGAGTGCTAATTTTCCGATTAACGATGGCGGACTTGGCGGACGTTTTTTTTCACTTCGGCGAAGCGGTGTTACGGGAAGCGGAAGCGGTGCGAAACCTTCGCCGCCGGTTTGAGTTGCGTTAACGGCTTTTGGGGGAGGACCACAATCAATCGGACCTGAATTTTCCTCTTCAGCAAACACAACACCGGAAATAAGATCAGGTGCAACAGTACCTCCGGCAGTCGAAACACCAACTGCTGCGGTAACATGACCAATTTTTTCCAAAAAATTCCGCCGCGAACGGCGAACATCCTCTCGGTTCGATTTTAATTGGGACGATTTCATAGATTCGGCTCCTAAATAAAGCTTATTTGGAAAAAGTGACCAAAACAGCCAATTCGATCAAAACACTCAAACACAACATCAATTAATATTATCAGTTTTTTTTTAACATTTCAAGAGAAATTTCACTAATCCGAAACAATTTACAAAATTTTTAAAAATTTTGTAAAAAATTTCAAAATATCTTCAAAATTCCAAAAAAAACATGAAAAACACGAAATGTCACGGTCTATTTTCCTTTGCGTGCAAAGACGCAAAGGATCAAAAAAATCAAACGAGCCTCTTTATCGTATCCGGTTATCAATTTCATTGTAGCGATTTTTCCGTTTTAGAGGACTTCTAAAAATGAGGATTCTACCACGAAAAACACGAAATTTCACAAAAAAATGAAACAAATTGATTTATAATTTTTTATAACATGAAGTTATAACAATCTTCCTTGAGTAAAATAATGAACACGGTCAAAAACAGAACAAGTTAAAACTAAACTTGAAATTCTTTGCGTCTTTGCGAGCAATCCTCAAAAAACAAAATAGACAGTTACTCTCCGCGTCGCCGTCTTTACCGTAACGCCCCACAGATTCCGCCGCCGTAATACGGACGAAAATGCCTGAGTCATTGAGACATTCCAGAAGATTCGGTTTCCAAAAATCAAACAGTGCCGCTGTTCTTTCGATTTGGTCTTGGATCCGAACGCATTAATAGTAAATGAAACGATTTTACTGCGTGAAAGCCAATATCTTGTCTCAATCCATAATAATTTTCCTCCCATGTGTGGAATTCTGTAATATACTGTATCCATATTTACTTTCAACAAACAAAGAATTATGTCCGAACCTACAACCCACCCTTCTCCAGTCACACCGTCTCCCGTCGAGACGAATCTACTCTTGAGTGATTCACAAATGGAGTTTGCCGGTTTTCTCGGCAACTTGTTGCCGAAAGTTGGATCGAGGAATTGAATCACCGGAATCAGGACAAATCAGACTATTCATGTACGTTTGATTCCTGAAAAAAAGTTTTTTCCGTCATCTCTTGAAGAAAACGAGTTGCCTTGTACTGTCTGTCGTTTCTTGTATTTTGTTTCAAAATATATTTGAAACAAAATATAGTATTTACTATAGAAGTTATCCAACAACAAACAAGGAAAACTATGATTTGCCAAAACATGTTACAAGGTTGCGCAGCTGTTTACGCACGATATTCCTCTGACCTTCAGGACAATTCCAGTATTGACGGTCAAATTCGTAAAGCACGGGATTGGGCTGAAAAGAACGGGTTTATCATCCATGAGCAACTTCGTTTTATTGATGAAGCAATTTCCGGTACAAAAGATCGGCGTCCCGGTTTGGATCAGATGCTTGCTGCAGCCGAACGCGGTGAGTTCGATCTCCTGATCGTTGAAAGTCTAAGCCGGTTGGCACGAAGCCATGTCTATGCTTCAACTGTGATGATGAAGTTAGTTTATGTGCTAAAAATACGTATCGTCGGTATTGACGACGGTTGCGATACGAACAACTCCAATTGGGAATTACTTGCCGGTATCAAAAATATCTTAAACGAACAATTTATCCGCGATCTCGGCAAAATGGTACGGCGCGGTCATATCGAAAACCTGATGCAAGGTTTTTCCGCTGGCGATTTATGTTTCGGTTATAAATCCGAACCGGTTCAGGAAAATCGTATTCGGAGACGGAATCAAACTGCCAAAAAACGTTACGTTATTGACGAAGAAAAAGCAAGATGGGTCAGGAAGATTTTCGATTGGTTTGTGAACGAAAAACGGTCGCTTCAATGGATTGCGAAAAAACTCACCCAACTTAAAGTTCCAAAAGATAATCGCGCAACAACATCGTCATGGAACCATTGTATTGTGCAGCGTATTTTATCGAACAAAAAATATCTCGGCGTTTGGGCGTGGGGGCAGAAACGTACCGAGCGGAATCCGATTACCGGAAAAATCCGTTGCGTAAAATGTTCGCCGGAGGAAGTCAAATCTTATACTCGGCTACTTCCCGAACTCCGTTTGATTGGCGACTCGCTTTTTACCCAAGCCCAAGCCTTGCTTGAAGAGAGAAAAATAACACAGTTCGGGAAAAATAGGGGACTTAAACAAAATATTTCATGCTCGCCAAAATACCTCTTGTCAGGATTGGTAAAATGCGGAATTTGTGGCAAATCGTTTTATATCGGAGGTCGAAATAGACAGTATATATACTGTCAAAATCACCGAAGCGGCGGAGATTGCGAAAACGGAACACAATTGCCGCGATTGTTGGCGGAGAAATTGATTTTGCAGCAGGTTACGCAAAAAATCCTGACCAATAACCGGTGGATTGACGCAATCCACAATGCAATCAAGGATTCCATTCTGAAAAATTATAACGTCGTTTTAGGAAAAATAAAATGTAAAGAGCGTGCAGTCATTGAGTTACGTCAAAAGATTGATCGGCTTCTCGACCAGATTGAAGACGCCGTTCCCATCCCGGAATTGCGGCAACGTCTCGAAATACGAACCGAAGAATTAAATCAGGCGGAAATTGAATTGCAAGAACTTCGCAGCCGGAGCGGTAAAACAATGCCAGTTCCTAATCGCGACTGGGTTTTGGGAAAACTAAGTAATTTGGAGAAAGTGATTACTGGGGCAATGCCGTCCGCAAATATCGCATTGAAAAAGTTGCTGGATACTCCGATTACGGTTGTTCCGATCAAAATTCCTGAAAAAAAACGATGTTTTTTGCGGGGAACAATCCGTTTTCGGGCTGGAAAAATCGCCGCAACCTTAACCGGAAACGAACTGGAATCCGAAAATGATTTTGTTGAGGAAATCGTAATTGATTTTAAGAAAACGACTTACCGCGATAAACAGCGTCAAAAAGTAGTCGATCTTTAAAAAAGAGAAGGATGGCAATTAAAAAGATTAGTGAAATTATCGGGATTTCAGTAAATTACGTTTCCCGATTAATTAAGAAGACCACCGACTCAAGGGCGAACCGGTTCCTGATTTTCGCGCGTCGAACCGCTTTGGAAAAAATCCGAATAAAACGGGAACTTAATATCGGAAAATCCGCCACAGATAAAACCTAAAGGAACTTCTAAAAACCGAGGCTAACCACGAAACACACGAAATTTCACGAAAAATACAATTACTGTAAATCGTTTATAATAAAAAAGTTATAACAAAATTGCTTTTTGGGTTTGGCATATTTAGTCCGGGTGAAAATCAGGAAAAATTTAACAAAAAAAAATTAGGAAAAATTATGCAAAAAAATTTGGCGGGGTATCTTGTCTTTACCAATTGAAAAGCGCAGAATAAGTGAGTCAGGGCAAAAGTGAGTCAGGGCAAACCAGAGAGTTTGCATGACCTAAAAGAAAACAGTTAAACAAAACAATTAAGAAAGGCTATTGTGATGTAAAGTATTTTAATACAATTAGTTAGGTAGAATCGCTCACCTCAAATCGCCAAAATTTGTTTTCACGAGCGACGTACAATACTACCCCACCTCAAAAGGTAACTGTCTCTTTTATTTTTTAAGGATTGCGCGCAAAGACGCAAAGAAATTCAAGGTTGGTTTTAACTTGTTCTGTTTTTGACGGTGTTCATTATTATTTTACTCAAGGAAGA
>JAISQH010000088.1 GCA_031274385.1 Planctomycetaceae bacterium
TATTGATATTAATATTGATAACATCATTCAGAATCTGGGCGAAACTCCTTTGGCGTCTTCCATGCGAGCCAGAATTCTTGTTTCTCAAAGTTTGATGTATTTGCGGCTTGCAAAACGTCCAGCCGCCCGTGTTGCGATTCAGGAATATGACCGGCTGGTGATTGAAGCGGATTTGAAACTGAACACGCCTACCAATGAACTTGCGTTTTTGGGAGCGGTGACGGCATTGATTTGTTTGGAAGACATGACGAAATTGAACAATATTTTTAACAAACAAATCGAATTTTCATTGCGAACCACAACAGATCAGCGAATGCGTGCTTACCGTTTGATTGCCGGTGAGCAAGCCCGTGTCGGGATGTCGGTTAAGGCGATGACTCTTGTTCAAAAGATTCAGAATCCGATTGAGCGTGTTCGTGCCTATCAACTCATTATTGCTCATACCGCCCGACATGCCAAAGCAAAACCGGAGGAGCCGAGCCTTTTTCTTCCTCCGATAGAAGGACCGTGGCAACCGCTTTCCGAACCCGTAGCCACGCAGCAAATTATCAACGACATTTTGAAACAAATTACCGATTCCGAAGAGATTGAAGAACAAATTCATCTTTTGACCATGCTTGTTGAATCAAGACTGATGTGTGATCCTGCGATCCATCGGTTGCTTCGGGAATGTGTGACGAACCATGCGTCTATTGACGAAATGGTAAAACAGCCGATTCTCCAACACCTTAACGAACCAAGATCAGAACTGATTCGGGCTTCACTGAACTTACCGCCTTTACCAAAACGATTGCAACAAACGCTTGATCCGGTGCTGGACGATTGGAATTCGCCGACCGGAACGCTCGCAATCGGTGTCAATGAAATCGAACCGGCTCTCCTCAATGGCTTGATCGATCAGCAAAAAATCCGTGCCTGGCTTATGACTTCGCAATGTTATCAGATGTGCAATCGTCATTCTGACGCGGTTCAGGTTCTTCGGAAAGCCGCCGCTATTGCCCGCGAACAAAGCCAATCGAATGACCGTATCCAAACGCTTTTGAAGATCGGGGAACATTTTTTCAGTGTTGGCAGTATTTCTGACGCCCGCACGGTTCTCCGTGACATCGGGCTTCCTTCGGTACCTGCCGCAACGACCGCCGCCGTTGCCGAAAACTCAAACGAACCGGTACAACCTGTGATGGTTTTTACGCCGGAATTTCTCTCCAATTTGGCTCGTTTGCAAATCGTCGGACGATTTTTTGAAGACGCCTTAAAAACAATCGACTGTATCGAACCCAAATCGTCCCGTAACAGCGATCTTTCCTTTCTTGCGGTCGAACAAATTCGGATCGGGCGTTTTGAAGAAGCTTCGAAAACAATTACCACAATCACAGACGCTTCCCAAGTCGAAAAATTACAACATCTGCTCGCGATTGCTCAGGGCGGCGGCGAAGAACATTATCTAGCCGTGCGAATTCCGTTTCCGGGCAACTTGCGGGATGCGGAAGAATTACGCCGATGCTGTGAATTACTGATTCAAAACGGTCTTTTTGGTGTTGCCGTTTCGACGGCGGAAAAAATCAATGACCCGGAATTGCAATCAAGAAATCTGGCAAGACTTGCTCGTGAATATTTATTGCTTTTTAAGGCTTACGGAGAAGAAAACGATTGGTACCGTTCGGTTCGGGAATTTTTGCTGGAAACCGCTTATTCGACGGCAGGAAAAATTGCCCGACCTGCGTTGCGTGCGGAAGTTCTGGAAGCCATTCTGACGGCGGTTCTTTCCTCCGCGTACAAGGAAAACCGGCGGGAATTTCTGCTCCGTTTGTTTGAGGAAGCGTTTGCGGCTTGCCGTCAAATTGACGCGGTGGAAGAAAAAGTGGAACTAATGGGGCGGTTAATTCTGAGCAAAATCGCGTTGGAAGTCAACAACCGGACTCCTTCCGGTTGGCCCCTGCTCAATCGGGAATTGAATCCGGTTATTGCCGAAACGATTGATAAATTGATTACCGAAGCGGTTGCGGTGGTCAATGAGGTTGATGACGTTCCCCAACGCGGCTATGCGTTGTCTTTTCTTGCCAAAGCACTTGGTCAGATCGGGCGTTTTCAAGGGGCGCGGACATTTGTAACCAATACCGAAGAGACCGCCGGAAACCTGATTGACAAGCGTGAATCGATTTCGATTCTTCTTTCACTGATTCCGACGTTGCAATCGTTGGGCGACACCGATTTGATCCATAAAATTTACAGTCTGACGTTCACGATTATTTCGGATTCCTTTTTAACGATTCCGAACTCGGCGGAGGCAATGATGGAACGAAATATTCGGGATTCCGAACTTGATCGGGTGGTTCGTTCCATGTTGGAGCAAAACTTTATTCCCGAAGCGGTTGTTTTCGCCAATCGAATTAATGAACCGTTATTCCGTGACCGTTTATTTCGTGCGGCGGCTTATATTTATATGGATCAGGGTAATTTTGTTTCGGCGGAAAATGTTGTTCGCCGGATTGAGCTTGCCAATATCCAAACCGCTGCACTTCGTGATGTCCTGTTTATGAAACGGCGTGCCAACAGCAAACCGGACAAATCCGAACCCGCCGATGAAACAAAAATAACATCAGAAACAATAACACCAACCTTGTAGGAGCGGTTTCTTGTTGGGGCGGGTTTGAAACCTTCCTGTACCCCCAACTTTTTTTGCAACCAATTTTAATTTTTTTTGAAATACGAAACAGACGAAAAATGCCAAATAAACGAAAGAGCCATCAATTATGTTTTAGTCGCGCTAGCGACGTTATGATGCATAACCGGCGGTGTAGCGCAGCGCAACCGCCGGATTTGCCTCTCCCCCCACCAACAAAGTCGCGCAGCGACGATATTATCAAAAGTGGAGTTTAGGAATGAGACGAAAGAGATTTTACTCGATACTATCGATAATGTCGTCGCTGCGCGACTATGGTTGTTGGTTGTGATTGTCCGGTGATTACGCTGCGCTACATCACCGGTTATGCATAATACCGTCGCTGCGCGACTAAAATCAAATATGACTTGACCGTTCAATTGATTAAAAAATCAAAACCAAGCGTAGCATCGTTGCAATTGCCATATAATAAAATTTTAGGTAATGTTATTAGCGTATGATTCCTTACCAATTGAAAATTCCGTACCGTATTTGATAATAATACGGTTAATATTAATTATATTAACTAAAAAGATTAGATTCTATGTCAACATTTCCGTTTCTCAAATCTTACGACGAACTTCAATCGGAGTTGACACGGCTTGGGCTTGAAATCCCGTTGTCTGATGATTTTTCCGTGTTGGCGGAACCATTGACATTTTGTTATCGGAAAAAGACGGTGACATTGCCCAATCGTTTTGTGGTACAGCCGATGGAAGGTTTTGATTCCGGTCAAAACGGTGAACCGACGGAGCTCAGTTTTCGCCGTTACGAACGATTTGCCGGCGGCGGAGCCGGACTCCTTTGGTTTGAAGCAACCGCCGTATTGCCGAATGCTCGTTCTAATTCGCAACAATTTTGGCTCAACGAAAAAAGTGCTGACCGTTTCGCTGCTTTAGAGGAAAAAAGCCGGTCTGTTGCCAAAAAACGATTTGGTCACGATATTATTTCGGTACTTCAATTGACTCATTCCGGTCGTTACAGTAAGCCGATTCGCGGAGTTCGTGCTCCGGTTATTGTACAACACAGCGGAGTGCTGGACGCTGCCCATCAAATTCCGTCCGATTATCCGTTGATGACTGATGACGAGTTGGATCAACTTCAGGATGCTTATGTTGCGGCGGCGAAATGGGCGGCGAAATGCGGTTTCGATGGAGTTGATATTAAAAGTTGTCACGGATATTTGCTCAACGAATTGCTGGGAGCCTACACGCGTGAGGGAAAATACGGCGGTTCGTTTGAAAACCGAACCCGATTCCTTCGTGAAACTCTTACACGGGTTCGTGACGAGGTTCCGTCGGTTTTTGTTACGTCGCGGTTAAATGTGTACGATGCGGTCAAATATCCTTGGGGATTTGGGGTTGACCGGGACGACTACCGGAAATGGGATTTGACCGAACCGAAACAACTTGTTACATTGCTTCGTGAAATCGGAGTGCCGTTGCTTGATGTTACAATCGGCAACCCGTATTTCAATCCTCATTTCAACCGACCGTACGCAAAACCGATTCGTGGTGCGGTTGCTTACAATGAAAATCCTTTGATTGGTGTGGCGCGATTTGTGAATATTGTTAAGGAAATTCAGCAATCGCAACCGGATTTACCGATGATCGGAGCCGGCACTGCTTGGTTACGTGATCTTGTTCCCAAGGTTGCGGCGGGAATTGTGAAAAACGGTTGGGCGTCACTTTTCGGACAGGGGCGTAACAGTTTTGCGTATCCTGATTCACCGTACGATATTTTGAATCAAGGCAAAATGAATTTGAAACAAGTTTGCATGGCTTGCAGTGGTTGCACCGATCTCATGCGTGCCGAATCGCCGACCGGCTGCGTTTTGCGTGACCGCGATTATTACCGGATTCCGTAATAGAACAAAGAAAAAGAAACCGAATTTTAAAACTCCAAACAAGATGTTTTGTTTAACTACGAAATATTAGTTAGTTCCTGTTGATTTTACGTAAAACTCGATTATTATTGATACAATATTTTATGGTTTCAGTAACATATTTACTTGTCGCACTGTCATTTCCATAGGAAACGAGGAGCGGTAATTTCGCTATCGATAAAAACGTAACACAAAAAATTTATTCTTGCAACATGACAAAACTCCTTAAATTCTCGAAAATGTCTGTACAAATTTAAAATGCCCATTTTAAGGTTGAAATTGTTTCTCTGATTCTTGTTCGATATTTATGTCAC
>JAISQH010000161.1 GCA_031274385.1 Planctomycetaceae bacterium
ATCTTGCACATAATCAAATCAATGCCGCACTTGAAGAAAAAATTAAAGAGACGGATAATCTCCTTCAACAATACGCACTCGAAGAAGAAACTCTTGAAAATGAAATACAAAAATTACAAACCACAAAACAGTCTCTTGAACAAAATATTGCGTCAACACAGAAAAATATAGTACAAATACAGAAAGATGTGACACAAATACAGAAAAATATGGCACAAATACAGGAAAATATTGATGATTTATCACAAAAAGTAGCACAAAAAGAGAAAAAACTAAACGATAAAAATGACAACGACAAAAACTCCCGAAGTGAAAAATTGAGAATGCCGAAATTGCATTTTTCCAAAAACAATTTAACATTGAACTTGATGATGCGTTACAACCGGCTTTATGACGTTTCCGATCGATATGATTTTGATTATTTCGGTGATGAGGTAGGAAAACCGAAGCCGAATCGGGGAATTATTGTGGACAAAACGGATGCATCAAAAAAGATGGTTCAGGAATTGCTCCGATCTTATAGTTCAAATAATCATTATGTTACGATATTTGTTTATGGAGATTCAGCCGATCAATTTTATCTTGTCCGGGATTGTATCGTTACCGCCGGTTTTGAATATGCGTTAATTCCTATAACGGATGATGAGGTTTGGACTTTTGGCGGAAGCGGCGACACCAGACCGGTTCAATAATTTTTGGCACGTTTTTTATTTCAAAAACAGAAAATAGAAATGTCAAAACCACCTGAAAACAAATCGCAACGTGTTCCTGTACCGTTAAAAGTTCCGGTTTCGACAACAGAACAGTCCGATCCGGCAAAAATCGTCGCAATCGGAGCGGGAATTACGTTTCTTTTAGTGATTTTAGTATTACTTTTCTTTTTGTTGAGTTCCAACGTATCCCGGCAGGCTGGAACTTCCGCTCAGCAAGCAAGCGAAACGGAATCATCAGAAAGCGGACAAGACCAAAAAACGGATAATACCGTTACAACAGAAACCGCAGAAACCGGCGATGAAGAATCGTCAGCAGAGCAGGCAACCTTATCGGACGAAAAAACACAAGCCCCTAATCGTACCGAATCTGAAAAAAAGGAACAAGGTTATAAAATAACCGGTGCAGAAGAACAAGCGGAGGAAGAAACGGAAACCGCAGATAAAACAACCGAACCGGCAGAAACAACCAATACCCCGACACGCAGTGAGGAAACAAATCACCCTCTTTCTGAAAATTCTAAAAACGGTACAGATAATCTCGTGAACGGTTTTAGTCGCGGCGATGTCATGGTCAAAGTTTTCGGGACAACGGGAAAAGGTTCAAAATTTGTTTTTGTGTTCGACCATTCCGGCAGTATGGCGGGTATGCCGCTTGAAACTGCAAAAGCAGAATTGCTTCAAAGTCTTACCTCGTTAAAAGACAATCATCAATTCAACATTATTTTTTATGATGATAGTCAAATTGTCTGGAAGCCGGGCAATCAATTGATTGCGGCAACAAAACAGAACAAAAATGATGCTGAAAATTTTATTAAAAAAATTATACCTGCGGGCGGAACAGAGGCGTTACGACCAATCCTGATGGCAATCGACTACAAACCGGATGTTATCTTTTTTCTGACGGATGGTCAACTTTCACTTAATTTAGATAATATTTGTAACAAGCGAGGAGAAACTTGTATCAATGTCATCCAATTTGGTTCGGGAAACGATAAATCCGCTCTTTTACAAGAATTGGCAAGACGAACTCAGGGTGATTACAAATATGTTATCGTGGGTGACTTAGACGCTTTGTAAAAGAAGGGTCGTTTTTCATTTGCGCACAAAGATGCAAAGAATCGAACGAGTATCTTTATCGTATCCGGTTATCAATTTTGTAGTAGCAATTTTTTCGTTTTAGTCAAATTAAAACACGATCAAAAACAGAACAAGTTGAAACCAATAAGATATTCTTTGCGTCTTTGTGCGCAAATGAAAATGGAAAGTTACGTTTATATCTCTCCCGTAACTTCATTTGATTCAAGGCGTTCCTGTTTTTCCCAACGAGTCAGTGCTTGTGAGGTGATGAAAAGATTGAATATTGTCACGAAAACAATAAAGCCAAGCGATAGTTGGGCAACCGTGTTTTGCGAAACCCTAACCAGTTGTTCGGGGAATTTCAGAGACATCCACGCAACAAAAATCAGTATCAAATAAAGCGGTGAAACATATTTCATCACAAACCGGAAAAAACGAGGAATCCGAATCTGAGCACCGCGTTGGAGCTCCGCCATGCCCGCATCCAAACCAAGCACCCAACTAAACATGATAATCTGAAATCCAGCCATAACGAAAATCGATACGTTACAAACCCAAAAATCCATCGTATCAAGCGCCGTCAGATTTTCCGTAAAATAAGCGGTGAAAAATGCCCCAAATGTTGTAATCACTCCGGCAATCGTCAGACTGGACTTTCGCCCCAATTGGAGCCCTTCTTCGAGAAGTGTCACAATCGGTTGAAGCGTTGAAATCGAACTCGTTACCGCAGCAAGGAACAACAGAAAAAAGAACAAAAATCCAAACATCCGCCCCATCGGCATTTGATTGAACACACCCGGCAACGCCTGAAAACCAATCGTAAAAGAACTGCCAAGATTGTCCGGCGTTAGAAATGCCGGACCAAGAAAAATGTACGCGGCGGGAATAACCATCATCGCCGCAAGAACGGCTTCGCAAAATCCGTTGCCCGCTACCGCCGTCAAACTGGAAAGCGCAATATCATCGTTTTGTTTTGTGTAACTGGCATACGTACAGATAACACCAAAACCAAGCGATAACGAGAAAAAAACCTGTCCCGCTCCGGCAAGCCATGCTTCAGGATTCAAAAGCGATTCCCAAAACGTCTTGCCCGGCTGCGACGGATTCCAGACATAACCCAACCCATCGAAAATACTTTGACCCTCCACACCGGTCGGATTACCAAGCGTCAAAACCCGAACAATAATAATCAGCGAACATACCAGCAACATCGGCAACGCAAACGAACAAAACCATTCAATGCCCTTGACAATACCGCGATAGATTAAAAAATAATTGAACAATAAACAAAAAAACATGCAAAGCAAATTGAAATTCAACAGACCATGTTGGAACAATGCGCCGTTGCCCTTCAAACCGGCAGTTTCCACAAACAGTTTACCGAAATCCGCCGTCGAACCTTGTTCGATCCAACCAAAAAGATACCGTAACGCATACGCCAAACACCACCCTTCAATAAAGACGTAAAATGAAGTAATAATCGTTGTTAGTGTTACGCAAAAAGAACCCGCATACGCCATGTTTCGTTTTCCTGTGACGCAACGAAAAATACCGGGCGCAGAATTATAACCCCGAACTCCGGCATAACGCCCAATCGTCCACTCCGCCCAAGCAATCGGCAAACCAAGCAGAAAAAACGCAACAAGATATGGAATCATGAACGCTCCGCCGCCATATAACGCCGCCTGACCGGGAAATCGTAAAAAATTACCCAACCCAATGGCACTGCCCGCCACCGCCATAATGACGCCTAATCGTGTTGTCCAGTTTTCTCGTTTCATTGAATTTGTGGTTTGTGGTTTGGTGTTTGGTGTTTGGTGTTTTTGTACGAAAAATGCGAGAAATTTTTCTTTAAAAAAATAAAAGTAAATCGCTTGCGCCCACAAACCCCAAATCACAAATCACAAATCACAAATTATTGAGTTCCGGTAAGGTTCGGGGTTTGACAGAGGCGGAACGATAGACTTCAATAAACGGCGTCGCGTCAACACTTCGCCGGAGCAATAAATAAATCGTAACATTGCTTGTCCAAAACCAAGCGAAAGTATAAGCCAATTTAATCAGTTGAACCATGCCGCACCAAGCTAAAATAAGATTGCCCGGCTGAGATAATTCGGCGGATGTTTCCGGTAACGTTAAATAGCCGAATGCCGGAATCGCTGTCTGAATCGGAAAACCGCCGAATTGAATGATTAAAAATACAATTCCATCAACAAAAATGGACACAAAAACATATCCCAAAACACCCAAAATTCCGCTCGTTGTCCAATAAACCAAATAATGGAGCGGTCGTTGATAAAAGTACGATAACATCCGGCTTACCGCATCAAAACCATCGGAACCATCAACACTTACCGCAGCAAAAAGAAGGGGCCACCCAAGTAACAAACTAACCGCAAGCACCATGACAAAAAAACCAAAAAGAATGACAATGGGAAACAAAATTGCCAAAATAAAATTGAGAACCGGAACCGCAAAAAACCAACCGCAAAGTTTAATCGGAATCAGACAAAACAGAATACCAAGAACAATAATAATAACGGAACTTAAAAAACCGGTGCCGCGTTGTTTGATGAATTGCCAAAGTTCCCGTCCTGATTCGGATTGGTCAATGGTCAAACGCAACGCAACTGTTCGGCAAATCATTCCGCCGAAAAATGACCAGATTAAAAGCAAAACAAAAAACCAACCAAGCAAAACGATCGAATATTCGTGACGACTGACGGAATGAAACAATCGGATTCCGGCTGTTGAAAAAATGTCCCAAGGAACAAGCACCGAATGTTGGACTAACTGCCACGAATATTCCGCCGGATGTTCCCGAAACGAAATTGATTGACGGTGTTGTTGTTGTTGTTTCAACGAGTCAATCTCTTGCGGTTCATTTTGTTGCGGTTGATTCCGAAAATCGAGGAGAGGTTCAATATAGACCGGTTTCTGAAAATTTCGTTCTTCGTGAGATTTTAATCCGTTACTGTTAATCCAGTAACCGATCATCAATGTCAGAAGGATACCAATCATGGAAAGAAATAAAACACGGATTCCTGTTGCAATATTAAAAATGCGCAACAACAAAACGACCGGAGTTAATTCCTGCCAGTCAATGCGGCGGATCGTTCCTTCGCCAAGGTCTCTCATAATGTTTTCTTAGTGATGTGAATGGGATTCGATTTGAATATATGTTACGAAATACAATTTGTTATTTGTTATTTATTATTATTTATTATTTAATGGGCTTCCTCGCCAAAGATTTGCGATTCGAGTTGTTTGATATCGGAATAGTCGGGAATAATCAAATCGGCTCCGGCACCAATCAACCGGTTTCGTTTCCAATCGTCAATCCCGGAACGTTCCGATTCATTCGTGGCAACTCCGACAGCAAAACCGCCAATATCGTGAACATTTTCGATTTCAACATATCCGTCACCAAATCCGATCAACTCCTGCCCTTGAAGTTTATTTTCCGCGATAATCCGTTGAATAACCATCGCTTTTGAAAACGTTTTATGATCATCCTGAGCTCCATAGACACCGCCGTTAAAATAATCTGTTACACGAAGCAGATCGGCTTCTTCCTTGACAAACACTTCGTCGGTTCCGCTTGCCAAATAGACTGTTAAGCCGTGTTGACGAAGCATTTGGAGCAAATCATACGAACCCGGTACAAGGTGTTCCTGCGGGTTGCCTCCTGTTTTCAAGGCATCAAGCCGATGGTGAATACGTTGCAATAACCGCCGATGATATTCATGCTTGTACGCCAACGGTTCAAGCGGCGTCCCATTTCGTTTGGTCACTTCTTCCGCCAGTTGGATACATTGATAAATGGTCTGCTTGCCAGTCAGCAAATCAACAAATTCACGGACAGCATGTTCCAATTCTTTCGGAGTTTCGTTTTTTCCGCCGGATGTTTCGGCAAGAACTTCGATAAACAACGGAATCATCACTTGCTGCCAACCTTCGCGGATCAAACTAATTGTTCCATCAAAATCAAGAATTGCCGCCTTAGGCGGTTGGGTCGGTCTCGGTTGACGAACAATTTCAAGTGTCAACATAAAATTTTTAATTGTTTCGGTAACTAGGATGTCAATAAGTTATGATTGGTTTCGTCGCAAAACTTCTTTAAGATTTCACTTTAAAGCATCAGCGAATTCATCCAAGGTCTGGCAATCTAAGGCATAGGAATGCAACGATTCCAAAGCAATTGGATCATTCATTTGGGAAATCGCCTTTTCAATTTTTTTAGGAACCTTTGTGAACCTTTTCCGCAAAACATTCAGGACAGCATTGCGTCCGAATTTCATTTCGCCTTCGGTCCTGCCTTCGACTCTACCTTCAGCTCTACCTTCGACTCTGCCTTCGGCAATAAGTTCTTGCATTGTTGAAGTAGCCATTTTTTCTGCCTCCTTTTCGTCAAGAATTTTTGAAAGTGCTTTGATAACGAGTTCTTTACCAATCTTGCTGACCGCCAACGCATAGCGGACAAGCGAATGGAGCCAACTTTTTGCTCGCGGATCGTGTTTGATCGCAGTAAAATGATCCGCAACGTGTTCGAACCCGGCAATCAATTGATCATGCGAAGCCAATTGTAGCGTTTC
>JAISQH010000103.1 GCA_031274385.1 Planctomycetaceae bacterium
TTCATTACGGGAATATTCAAAGCGTTCAAATCCGCAACAAAAACGTTGCCGCGAACCGCCGGATCAAGCCGTTTGAGAATTGCCGGATCGTCGATTTTTTGAAACGCCGATGCCGGAACTTCCACACCGCCGATAAAACCGGCTTTGAACGGCGTTTCCGAACGATAAATAACGGGATTGTTTTCTGTTCCCGAATCTTCTTCTTTCAGTTCGAAACTTTTGTTCAAAAAATATTTTCCCGTTGCAAAATGCACAGTTACGGTTTCATCGGGTTTGATGGTTCCGGCTTTTCGTTTTTCCCGAATTGTGTCGCGAGCGGATTCGGGCGTTGCGAACGGTTCTGTTTTTGTACCGGAATTTTCAGGCTTACCGGTTGGCGCAACATAAAATTCGGCGGCGTAAAGTCCGGTGTTGAATACAAAACACATTGCGCAACAAAATAAAATGAGGCGTGTCATGAGGAATGAGTGGAAATGGAGGATAAAGGGGGATTGGAAAACGCGGTTAATCGAATGATTTCCGCGACAATTTGTTCCGGTTCGGTCATGCGTCCTGCTCCGGTTTCGCCGCAACTTAATCGTCCCGATTCGGGACCAATCATCAACGCTCCGTCGTCAATCAATTGTCGTACATTGCGTTGAACCGAAGGTTTGTTCCACATCGCCGCGTTCATTGCCGGCGCAAAAAGTAACGTGCCTTCGAATGACAAAATAATTGTACTGAGCAAATCGTCGGCAATTCCATGAGCGGCTTTGGCTAAAATATTGGCGGTTGCCGGTGCGATACAAAAAAGACCGGCTTCCCGTGCCAATTCGATGTGAGTGTGAATCCGATTCGTACGGAAAACAGAATTTTGTACCGGTCTGCCGCTCAAGGCTTCAAACGTTTTTGACGCAACAAGTTGTGTTGCCGCGTCCGTCATCACAACCGTTACTCCGTAACCCTGCTGCACCAAACGGCTGACAATCGTTACCGATTTATAAGCGGCAATTCCGCCGCTCACACCAAGTAAAATCTCCTTCTCATTCATAACTGTTGCTAAAAAAGAAAGCCTGTGCCCGTTCAAAATTTTTATCACAAAATACAAAAAATAACGAAAAAACCATTGAGCCGAAGGGTCACTTCCTGACCGTTTCTGTACATTTCGCGAAAATACGACGGACAAGGGCTTTATTTTTGACGGGAGCTCCAACCTTGATGTGCAATTTACCACGCAAAAACATCGGCAAACCAAGATCAGCATCTTTCAACGCAAGCAACGGGTTGAGATCGCCCAGAAAACCACGAATCTTGTATTCGGCAACCATTTCGAGTTCGTTGGTACGCCCGTTACGATAAATCGTGTTGAGGAACGACTTTTGGAATGCAACCACCCGTTTGATTTTCGGATGCACACACTTTTTTTCAAGCGAAACCTGTTTAAGAACATCAATAACCCCCGCAATATTAACCGATTTAGGGCATCGGGTAGAACAGGTAAGACAAGAAACGCATTGCCAAACGGCTGTCGTACTCGCGGCTTTTTCAATATCGCCGTACTGGACAAGCCGAATCAAGGTACTCGGCAATACGTCCATTTTTTCCACCATCGGACAACCGGCTGAACATTTTCCACATTGATAACAATCGGCAACTTTAGTATGTGCCAATGTTTCAATACGCGCTATCTCTTGATTTTTCGGGACACTGTGCGACATTTTGTTCCTCAAACCTGAAAGTTCTCTCGACCTGAACGGACAAAAGAAAAAATTGGTTAAAAAATTGGTTAAAAAATTGGTGTAAAATAATTGATCAAAACGCAACGGAACGTTTTGCAAATAACCCGCAAAAGCAAACCATCTTAGAAGTGTACCACACTCGAAACCCGTTTTGCAAGACCCCCTAAAAATTGATAATTGACAATTGAAAATGAACCATTTATCCGTAGGGGCGACCCTTGCGGTCGCCCTCCTTGCGGTCGCCCTGAATTGGAGATCGTTTGGGGCAACCGCAAGGGATTGCCCCTACAATAAAACCGAACAGTTCTATTAAGGATAACCGGATACGAAGTCAATCTCCGTTTAATCCGTTGCGTCTTTGCGTACAAATGAAAATAGACAGTTACTACCGCAAATTAGAAGTTCCCTAAAACGAATGATCGTTAAATTTTATCGGATCGGAACAACCGCTTAAACCGTTATCATAGTATCGCGAAAAAGGAAAAATCGTCAAATCCACTACGTTAGGCGATTTAGTCATAACGATTAAGACGATTCTTTGTACAAATGAGTTCGTTTTGATTTATTTTCCGAAAGGAATCACGAGGAAATCTCAGATGAAAAAGAAATTACAGAAATCAGTTCAACGGAAATGGACTCTTGGGGTTGTTGGTCTTCTTGCTTTGGGGTTGGGTTCTTCCCTTTGTGGAGCGGAACCCTCCAAAGTTCCGATTGTCCGGCATGAATTGGTTCCCCATGTCGTATTGCCGGAAACAATTCAATACAACAAAGTTGCGAAAAACTTACGATCACAGCCGGGACTAAGTATGGCGGGAGATTACGGAATGGTTTCGCCGTATGTCGCCACTTACTTGCCGTTTCCGTCGTATCAGATACCGTTCGCGGCAGAAATGAGAGGCGTGAACCAATCGGTTTATCCGGTTGTACCGCAACGATTGCCGCTTCCGGCTAAAAAAGCCGTTAATAATGAAAATGAAAATCGCGATTCTGTTGTACCGGAAAAGTCAGAATCAAAATTGGTATTGGAGGAGAAGGAGTCTTCGTTTGGCGACACGGATGTCGCTCCAATTCTTTTGGCTTCCAACTCGGAAGAAGTGATTCAAGCGGCTCCGCTTAATTCACTGAGTAACGAGGTAACGCAAACAGGAATTTTTTGTGTCAAACCGCCCAAACCGCCAACGGCATGGTCATTCAGTTCGCCGATTTTCAAAGCGGCTTCCATGCCGATGGGAGTAGGAAGTCCCAACAGTAACAGTTTCATTAACCAATTCGGTCCGCGAGGTTGCACAACACAACTCGGTTATCAATCGGTTGGCGGTGAAATCGGAAATCCGGCACCTTATCCGCCGTTTCCGATGAATCCAATGAATCAAGGAGTCAACGCACCGCAATTTCAGTTATTACCGAATGGCATGTTACTGATGACAGTACCGCCGGATCACAGCCGATGCGGGTTGATTCGGTGCAACGGGCACAGTCCCCGAATGATACTTCTTCCGGGTGCTCCCGGAATTCCTCAACCGCCGCAAATGGCACCGCCATTACCCGGAGCAATGATGCCCGGAGTTCCCGGTATGCCTGGTGCTGTACCGATGCAAGCTCAGTATCCAATGCCCTATCCGGTACAACAACCGCAGTTCATGCCCGTCATGGCGATGACACCTTATGGTGCAACCATCGTTGGTTACCAGCCCATTCCGGCAACAAATCCGTTTCCGGCAATAAACCCGTTTTCTACAACAAATCCGTTTCCCGCAACAAATTTGCCGGGCGATATGAGAATGTACGGAATGGGAATGGGCATGATGACCGCTCAACAATTGCAGGCGTTGCAAATCGCTCAGCAATCGTCCGGCATTTCGCAGCAATCCGCTGAAGAGCAGGACGAAGCAGGCAATGAACTCAAAGTCCCGTTACCAATTAACTCTCAGGCAACACCGGGCGGATCGGTTAATCCTTATCCTTATGCCATTCCTTATTCCTTGTATGCTCAACAATTTGGGGCGGCAGGTCAGACCAACACACAGGAAAACGCAGGCGATCCAACCAATCCTTTAGCGATGTCACCGATGTTGTTTGCGCCGCCGCAAGTCAATTACGGCGGATTTGGCAATCCTTACGGAGTTCCTTATTCAGGCGTTCCTTATCCCGGTGTTTGCATGACGCCTTATGGAATGATGGCAATGCCGTCTCCGATGAGCGGTTACGGTAACGGTAACGGTTTTTCGGCAGGTTACGGTGTCATGCCGGTTGGAATGCAACCGGCGGGTTTTCCCGGTCAAGGTATTGGTGCCAATCAAGGAGGATTGAACATGTCCGATGTGGTTCAACTGATGATGTTGCTGAACAACAATCAAAAACGCCGCCCGCGTTTATTCGAACGCCTTGCCGAACGGCGTGAACTCCGGCGCGAACGCCATTCTCAAAATGATCCGCTGAATCAACTGATGCAGGCATGGACAACACCGTATATGTCTGCCGCCGATTCCGCTATTCGGATGCCGTCCCGCAACGCTTATCCTTACGGCTATTTCGGTGCCCAAGTCGGTCAGCAAGACACTGCCAATTACGGCGGTTATTACAACCTTTACATGGGTAACACAAGTTATCCGGGACTCTATTAACTCTATTAACTAAACTAACTAAATTAACTAAAAATCAGTTGTCGGTAGTGGTCAAAAGACAGCATTTGCGGGACACTTTTTACTTTTTCT